>JBIPNX010000090.1:0-7383 GCA_044378145.1 Flavobacteriales bacterium
AAATAAACTGCTTTGTTTTTTCTGCTTTCGACATCTGCTTTCCTTTACCTATACAAATATATACCAATCGGTATAAATATAAAAGGGTTGGTGGAAATAGTTTACTTTTATCCCAATGAAAATCCTGTCTGCACAACAACTACGCGAAGCCGATAAAGCGACTATTGAGAACGAACCTATTGCTTCTATAGACCTTATGGAACGGGCTGCTACAGCTTGTTTCGACTGGCTTATGGAGTGCTTTGTAGCGGAGCAACATTTTGCTATTGTATGCGGCACAGGCAACAATGGTGGCGATGGATTAGCTATTGCCCGAATGCTTATAGCAGCAGGTAAACAGGCACATGTTTTTGTTGTTGGCGATGCTACCAAAGGCAGTCCCGATTTTATTGCCAACCTGCATAAGCTTGATAAATCTACCATAACAACGATAACCGAACCGGAAGGCCTTGTTGGCGATTTTGATGTGGTTATTGATGCCCTGTTTGGCACGGGATTAAACAAGCCTGCCAAGGGTTTATATGCCGATGTAATTACTGCACTGAATAATTATGATGCCATACGAGTTGCTATAGATATTCCATCAGGCTTTTTTGCCGATGATAATACAGAGAACGACGGACAGGTGTTTAAGGCCGATTATACCCTTACGTTTGAGCAACCCAAGCTGGCTTTTTTCTTTGCGGAGAGTGCCCCATATGTGGGCCAATTTATAGTGCTTCCCATTGGGTTGGATAAAGAGTTTATCGCTTCTACTCAATCGCATAATTATCTGGTTGAAGAAGACGAGATTATTCAACTGATTGTTCCACGCGAACGCTTTGCCCACAAAGGGACATACGGCCATGCTTTACTAATAGGCGGAAGCAAGGGCAAGGTTGGGGCAATGGTGCTATCGGCTAAAGCATGTATCCATACCGGTGCGGGATTAACCTCTATTGCCGCTCCCGATTGCGGTTATGATATTCTGCAAGCCGCAGTGCCCGAGGCTATGTGCGAAATAGAGTTGGGAAAGAATACCATAGGGTTTTTGCCTAAATTGGAAAGCTACAATGCCATTGGTATTGGCCCCGGTTTAGGTACAGATGATGAGCAGGCACAGGTGCTTAAAAAACTGCTTAACTATACCAATGCAAACTTGGTTATTGATGCCGATGCCATAAACATACTGGCCGACAACCCAACATGGCTGCACTTTTTACCGGCTAACTGCATACTAACGCCACACCCCGGAGAGTTTGACCGCTTAGCGAATATGCCAAAGAACGCTATGGGTTTTGAGCGTTATCAAAAGCAGCGCGAACTATCCGCTAAATACAATTGCTACATAGTATTGAAAGGCGCTTTTACTGCTATCAGTTGTCCCGACGGTACGGTATTTTTTAACCCTACAGGTAATCCCGGCATGGCTACGGGCGGCAGTGGTGATGTGCTTACGGGTATTATCACCTCGCTTTTGGCCCAGCGCTACAAACCAAGGTTGGCAGCTATAATAGGTGTTTACCTGCATGGCCTTGCTGGCGATTTAGCCGCAGAACAACTATCGCAACAAGCACTATCAGCAGGCAATATAATTGAGTATTTACCCAAAGCGTTTAAGTTTTTAGGCCAATGATTATCAGTGGTAAAAACATAGTAGTTACAGGTGCAGCATCGGGCATAGGCAAGCATGTCGTTACGTTGTTGTTGCATCATGGTGCCAGGGTGTTGGCTGTTGACAGGGCTGATTTGCTTTTAGATACCCACCATAACTTGTTTACCCTGCAAGCCGATATTTCTTCGCCTGCAGCTATTGACGATTTATTTACCCATGCCGTTGATGTACTTGGCGGTATTGATGCCTTTATTGCCAACGCAGGTTTTGCTTATTACGAAAAATTGGAGCAGCCCGACTGGCAACGTATGGAGACTATTTACAAAGTTAACGTACTATCGCCCATATACAGCCTTAAAAAGCTGGTGCAGCTAAATGGCGATAAGCCCTGCTCGTTTGTGGCGGTATCGTCGGCTATGGCGTATTTAGGTGTGCCGGGCTATGCGCAGTATGCAGGCACCAAAGGGGCAATGCACCGTTTTATGGAGACCTACCGTAATGAGCACCACCACCGCCTGCACCTTATGGTTGTTTACCCCATAGCCACCAAAACTAACTTCTTTAACCATGCAGGCAATAACATTCCCGTGGCGTGGCCCACACAAGAGCCGCAAGAGGTTGCCAAGGCAATGGTTAATGGTTTAATGATTGGTAAAAAGCGTGTGTACCCATCGTTTCTTTTTCAGGTTATACTGGCAGCTAACCGCTACCTTCCGTTTGTGTTCCCCTTTTATTTATGGTTGGAGCGGAAGAAGTTTCAGGGTTGGGTAAAGAGTAATTAAGTTGTCTGAATTTCTAATTGTCGAATTCAATTAGCTTATTATCTTATTGACTAATTTTCTTATTAAGATTACAGCCACCTGCGTTTCTTAAACACATACAATGTGCCTAGCGATGATAGAATCATCAACACAATAGCCAATGGGTAACCGAATGAGAAACCTAGCTCGGGCATTGATTGAAAATTCATGCCGTAAATACTGGCTATTAGGGTAGGGGGCATAAATACTACCGATACTACCGTAAATATTTTAATTATTTTATTCTGCTCAATGTTGATAAGACCTAATAAGGTGTTCTGAAGGTATTCAAGCCTTTCAAAGCTAAAAGCGGTATGTTCCAGCAGCGAGTTAATGTCTTTAATAATTACACGCAAACGCTCCTGGTGTTGCTTGGGGAATATATAGCTGCGCATAAGAGCTGATACCGCACGTTGCTTATCTATAATACTCTCGCGCATTAAAATGGTACTCTCCTGCAGGCGGGTAATTTTTAAAAGCACTTCTTCGCTGGCGTTGTTGCCCAGGGTAACTGTTTTGCCTATAGAGTTAATCTCTTTGGCTACCAACTCCAATTGGTCGGCATCAAGGTCAATGCGGGTTTCGTAAATGGTAACCATTACCTGTCCGCCCTCTTCAAAAAGCTGGCTGTTGGCCTTTATTTTGCGCACGGTTTCGGCAAAGGTTTTAATATCGGCATTGCGGTAAGTAAATAGCAGGCGGCCTTTTAAAACCATCGATACGTTTACATCTTTAAAGCCATCACCATCGGCAACCAAAAAGTTAGAGTTAGCGTGGATGGTATCTTCGTTCTCAAAGTAGCGGGATGAACTCTCAATTTCCTGTGCCTCTTGCGGGTTTTGAAAGGTAATGCCAAAGTGCGATTCTACAGTTTCAATTTCTTCGGGGCTGGGGTAGTGGAGGTCAATCCAGATAATAGAATCCCTGTCGAGCGTACTTAGCTCGCTTAAACCAACTGCCTTGTGGACAATTCGGTCTGTGCCTGTATGGAAGATCCGCAACACAAAATATGCCCTTGTTTTGAGCGAGGTAAAGATAGCATTTTTGGTTATAAGTTATCGGTTATGGGTTATCAGTTGGATTTTTGAATTAATTCTTATCACTCATCACTTATAACTGATAACTCCTACCTAAATTTGTACCATGTCATCGCCCAAAGAACGCATAGATGAGCTTACCGATACGCTCAACCACCATAACTTCCTTTACTACCAGGAGGCAGCCCCTGCTATAACAGATTACGAGTTTGACCAGATGCTGGAAGAACTGGCTAAACTGGAAAAAGAGTACCCCGATTTGGTTAGGGTTGATAGCCCCACGCAGCGCGTGGGTGGCGGTGTTACCAAAGAGTTTAAGACTGTTGTACATAAGTACCCGATGATGTCGTTGGGTAACACGTACAGCTTTGAAGATTTAGAAGATTTTGACAACCGTGTGCGTAAGCAAATAGGTAACGATTTTGAATACGTTGCCGAACTTAAAATTGACGGCTGTGCTATCGGTATTACCTATAAAAACGGAGTGTTAACACAAGCCCTTACACGTGGAGATGGTACGCATGGTGATGATGTATCAACCAATATAAAAACCATACGTTCGGTGCCTATTAAGCTAAAAGGCGAAGGCTGGCCCGAAGAGTTTGAAGTGCGTGGCGAGGTGTATTATCCGCTGGATGTGTTTGCCAATCTTAATAAGGAGCGTGAAGAAATTGGCGAGCCTGCGTTAGCTAATCCTCGTAACGCTGCTGCCGGTACACTTAAAATACAAGATTCAACCGTAGTTGCCAAGCGTAAACTGGAAGCCTTTCTTTACTTTCTATACGGTGAAGATTTGCCATACAAAACCCATTGGGAGAGTTTGCAGGCCGTTAAATCGTGGGGCTTTAAGGTGAATGATGCCGCGCGTCAGTGCAAAGATTTGGATGAGGTAAAAGCCTTCATCAACAAATGGGAACACGAACGCCACAACCTTAATTTTGAAATTGACGGCATTGTTATAAAAGTAAACAGCTACCAACACCAGCGCAACCTGGGCTTTACGGCTAAAAGTCCGCGCTGGGCCATAGCCTATAAATACAAAGCCGAAACAGCCTCAACAACACTATTGGATATTGAATACCAGGTAGGCCGTACGGGTGCTATTACACCTGTTGCTAAACTGCAACCTGTGGCCTTAGCCGGAACAACCGTGCGCAATGCCAGCCTGCACAACGCCGACCAGATTGAGAAGATTGGCCTGCGCATTGGCGATACTGTTTTTGTAGAAAAAGGCGGTGAGATTATTCCCAAAATTGTAGGGGTTGATTTAACCAAACGCCCTGAGAATACAGCCCCTGTGCAATACGCAACCCATTGCCCTGAGTGTGGTACAGAGCTTGTTCGTAATGAAGGGGAGGCCAAGCATTTTTGCCCTAACGAAGATGGATGCCCACCACAGATAAAAGGAAAGATTGAACACTTTGCCGCGCGCAAAGCCATGGATATTGAAGGCCTGGGAAGTGAGACTGTAGAACTGCTTTACAACAACGGCTTAATAAAAAGCATTGCCGATATATACGACCTGACTAAAGAACAAGTCGTGCAGTTAGACCGCATGGCCGACAAGAGCGCGCAAAACCTGATTGATGGTATTGCTGCATCAACACAAATACCGTTTGAACGGGTGATGTTTGCCTTGGGTATTCGGTATGTAGGTGAAACGGTAGCTAAGAAACTGGCCTACAATTTTAAAACGATAGAAGCGATAGAAGTTGCAAGTTTTGAGGAGTTGAATGCCGTGAATGAGATTGGTGCTGTTATAGCCCGTTCCCTGCGCGATTGGTTGGATAACCCCAAACACATTGATATTCTTGCACGCTTAAAAGCAGCCGGTTTACAGTTTACGTTGAGCGAGGATAAAATGCAGCCTGCATCAGATAAACTGGCGGGGTTAACATTCGTTGTATCGGGCACGTTTGCCAACTACAGTCGCGATGGTATTAAAGAAACCATAGAACGTAACGGGGGTAAAGTATCGGGCTCGGTATCGGGTAAAACAAGCTACGTAGTTGCCGGAAACGATATGGGCCCTTCCAAATTAGAAAAGGCCCAAAAACTCGGTGTTAAAATTATATCAGAGGAAGAGTTTACTGCATTGCTTAATTAACCTTAGGTTGGTCAACGGTAAGCAGTTTTGACGTGTCAAATCCTAAGCCTTTGGCTTTGTCTATCAAACTTTGGTAAACAGCGGCATCCATTTGCGGTGTCCGGCTCAGTATCCAAAGGTAATTCCTGTCAGGTGTGCCAATCAATGCATATTGGTAGTTAGCCGTATCAAGGTCAAGAATCCAGTAATCGCCGCCAAAGGGCCAAAAAAAGTAAACTTTAAGTTTTCCCGGGGCTTTAACCTTAGCAAATCCGGTAGCTTTTTTCAGTTTGCCTTGTAGAGTTTTGTCGTATCCCTTGTTTTCAACCCGCAGATTTCCATTTTTTTTAAGGCTGTAAGTTGCTGTAACACCTACAAGGCCGCGTTCAAAAATATGGTTAAAGCGGGCAACCTCGTACCAAGTGCCTAAATAACGGTTAATATCAACGTTTTGTATAGTATTCATAGTTTGTGCTTGTGTTAAATGGCTTATAGCCAATACAAAGGTTAATAGAGTTAATCGAACCATGTTTAGTGTGTTAATTTATAGTTGTTATTTATGTGCAGTCATTTGCATCATCAAAATGGCATAATCCATCTTGTCGGCTTTACTAACAAGTACATTGTATGTATTGTTTTCCATTGTTTTTTTGCGGCTCATAATCCACAGGTATTTACGGTCGGGCGTACCCATCATAAAATACTCGTAGTTTGGGCCAACAGCCAGTATAATGTACTTGCCATCCATAGGACCGGTAATTTCACCTTTGCCGGTATAAGTAAGCCTGCTTTTTAGTTTTATTTTTTTGCCTTTATCGGTAGTCCCCTGCAGTATTTGTTTCATTTTCTTATCACCCGATACATAGTAGGTAATGCTAACATCATTCAGGTCGCTGTCTACAGCATTTGGCAGGCGACTAATCTCGTACCATGTGCCCGATAAACTTTTCAGGGTTACTTCAACGGGATTTAATGGAGGTTGTTCACGTGTGTTTTGTGCACGTAGCCCGCCTATGGTACAGGCTACTAGCAGTATAATGGGGTATAGTTTCATAACGGTGTGTTTTACTATTTATAGAACAGTAGGTTTTTTTAAAATGTTCAGTAATTAATGTCTGAACCGCAGATTAATTGGGATTTAAATGATTAAAAGAGAAATAGTTAGCAGAAATTGCTGCTTATTTCTTCTTGTCTTTTTTCTTCTTTGGCTTATCGTCTTTCTTTTTGTCTTTTGGCTCTTTTTTCGACATCAGTTTTTCCAGGAAACTTTTCTTGTGTTCACCACCCACGCTGTTTATGCCTACAGAATTATCAAGCCCTTGGAGTAATGAGCTAGTGGTAGATTGTGTAATAGCCTCGCCTATTATCTGCCAAATATTAATGTTGGGGTCTTTTAACGGGCCGTCAATTTCTATTGTGGTAGATATTTTATCCTCTTTTTTATTCTTGAATAACCATGCCCCGAAATCGTACCAGCGCTCGCGTGTTTTGCCTTTATTATCTTCTCCTTTTTCGCTTTTACGGTCAAAAATATCCAGTTCGTCAATCACAGGTTTTATGTACCCGAATATGCGGTTGTTTTTGGTAGCCATTTCGGTACTCATGCTAAAGTACCCCTTAAACACATCAAACTTGGCATAAGCCTTAAGCAGGTGGTTAACATTACGCAAATCCAATTTAGATAAGGTAGCGGTAACGTCAAAGGCCGGTATTTTACTCTTGGTGTTTACTTTAATATTGGCCGATAATGTAGCGCCATAAACATTGGCACGCATTTGCATATGCCCCGGTAATTGGGCTGTGCTGTCGGTAACGTTTTGTAAATTCTCGCCTTTTAAATAAAAATTATTCAGCACAATTTGGGTA
>JBIPNX010000091.1:0-7293 GCA_044378145.1 Flavobacteriales bacterium
TGTTCAAGGCAAACCAGGAACCTACCACCACGCTAAACGACAGGGCAAACCACAGGAAGTAACCAAACTTGGGGAACCGTTTAAACCGGGTAATTGCCTGGTAAACTCCAAAGGTTAGTATAAGCATCAACAACCCTACAGGACCTTTTGTAAGCACTGCCAGTCCACTAAACAAGCCGGCATACAAGGCATTTTTCTTGTTGAATTTACGTTCTTCAACACTTAAAATGGTTTGGTATATTGATAAGAATATGAATAAGTTAAAAACAGGATCTATAATACCAAACTTAAAATAGAAGTGCGGCAGGAATGAAGCCACATACAGTAGTGCCCACAACAACCCAAAGCGGTGGTCTTTTAGCTTAGCCCCTATAAAAAAGATTGTTAATAACGTGGCAGTGCCACATAAGGCGTTGGGCAGGCGGGCGGCAAATTCATTAACGCCAAATAAACCCATGCATAGGGCTTGCAGCCAGAAAAACAAAGGGGGTTTCTCCCTAAACGGCTCGTAACCAATTTGTACGTTTGCATAATCGCCGGTGGTAAGCATCTCGCGGGCGCACTCGGCAAAGTTAATCTCGTCCCAGTCAAACAAATGGGCAGCACCTAAGCCAAAATAAAAGGGTATGGAAAAGAGGATGACTAATCCGAGGGCTTGTATGGGGGCTAATTGTTTCAGCGCTTAAAGGGCTTTATTTGCCAAATATACAGGAACAAAAGTACTATAAGGGCTTCTACCAGCAAAACACATAAGCGGTAAAACCAGGTATGCAGGGCATTAAGTTCAGGTACAAGGCGTTCTACACCACTGGTTTTCCCATTAATAGAGCGGACTATAGGGTTTAGGTATATATCAGAATTAGGGCCTTTTAAAACTATTCGTGCGTATTGGTATTCTTTTTTAAATACTATTTTGATTTGCGATACACAATTGGGAATCAAGTATTCTTTTGTGCCTTTAAACCAGTCTTTAGGATTGCGAATTGAATCAGCTAACACATGGCCTTGGATATACACATCAACGTCTTGTAAGGGGCCAAAAACTTCTATTTCTACAGTATCATCGTGGATTTTCAGATAACCAAGTTTTAAGTCGTGTTTGCCTTCAAAGGAATGAACAGCAAAACTTTTCCCTTTGGTCATTGCATTCAAGATGCCATCTTTAGTCGGTGTATCTGCAAATACCTCCGTCCACATACGGAAAGTGGGTTCATTGTTAATATCGTGGGTATCATCGTTACCAATGCCATACACCAGGCGACCGGCAGTTAGGGCTGCATCCCAATATTCGTCCGATATGCGGTAATGATTAAGCACCTCTACAAACTGGTAGTTGGTCAGTTGGGCCATGTCTTCCAGGCTGTGGCCATTAACAAACTTTGGATGGGCAATGGTAACCAGGCCATTATTGTTCCGTACGTCATTTATTATCTGTTGCTTTTGCGATGTGTTTTGCCATAAGGGGAAGTCAAAATACGATGGTTTAGTAGCATCAATCCCTAATAAATGTGATTTTTTTATATTTATACCATGCTCATAAACAGGTATATATATAGGTGAATTTGAATTAATACTATCCTCTATCTTGTGGTAGTTTGATACCCCGGCAACAGTATAGCCTTTATCCTTATAAGCTGTAGTAATGTCTTGCGATGAATTATGACCGTTTGTTACGCCTCCCCACGCCTTTGAATGGGCGTGAAAATTACACTTATATGATTTATTACCAATGTTTTGGTACGGGTTAATTAAACTATCGCCTGAAAATGGGGTAGGGGGCGGAAAGTTGTAAATACGGGTTTGAACATATACTAAACCCATTAAAAAAGTAACTATAAGTATTAGGCTGATTAATAGCTTACTAAATAGTATAACAGCCTTTTTCATGTTGTTACTTATTACGTAAGTAAGGAGTATTTAACAACCCGGCTTTGTTCAGCATGTATTGCATAGAAACCTTTAAAACCCCCAGGCCATAAATAGAGCTGCGGCGGAAGTTGATAGAAGAGGCTTCATCAAAGTATTTGGTGGGGCAGGTTATCTCGGCCACCTGGAAACCCTTATAAAATATCTGCGCAAGCATTTGGTTATCAAACACAAAGTCGTCTGAATTGGCGTTATAGTCAATGGCCCTTAGCACATCGGCCGAGAAGGCACGGTAACCGGTATGGTATTCCGATAGCTTTTGGTTCATCAGGATGTTTTGGGTCAGGGTTAACATCCTGTTAAATATGTACTTATACAGCGGCATGCCGCCAATTAAAGCACCTTTACCCAGAATACGAGAGCCTACAACGGCAGGGTAAACACCGTTGGCTATCAGGTAGGTCATAGACGGGATAAGTGCAGGGGTGTATTGGTAATCGGGGTGGAGCATGATTACAATATCGGCACCAATAGCAAGGGCCTTATCGTAACAACTTTTCTGGTTGCCGCCATAGCCACGGTTACGCTGGTGCTCAATAATATGGTTAACACCTAAGCGGCGGGCTTCTTCAATGGTATTGTCAGAGCTTTTGTCGTCGGTAAGGATTACCTCATCAACAATATCAAAAGGAATCTCCTTATAGGTTTGCTCTAATGTTTTGCCTGCGTTGTAAGCAGGGAGTACAACTACAACTTTCTTTCCGTGTAACACAAAAGGTAGGGGTTATAATCCTGTCTTTCTCAAAATGCTATTTAACATAATATAAATTATGAACAAATTGATATAGTCTGGAAGTATTGTTATTATTAGGGTTTATATCGTTTAGCGGATTATACATCCTCCTCAATAAGGTCTTTCTCAACCCGCAGGTTATCTATAATAAAGAGCTGGCGTTCGGGAGTATTTTTACCCATATAGTATTCCAACAAACTTTGGATAACCGTATCGCGGGTTAAATGCACAGGCTCCAAACGCATATCTTTTCCTATAAACATTTTAAACTCGTCGGGTGATATTTCTCCTAAACCTTTAAAACGGGTAATCTCCGGGTTTGTACCCAGCTTGGCTATGGCGTTCTGACGTTCCTCATCGCTGTAGCAATAAATGGTTTCCTTCTTATTTCGAACCCTAAACAACGGTGTTTGAAGTATGAATAAGTGGCCATTCTTTACCAAATCAGGAAAAAACTGAAGGAAAAACGTCAGCATTAGTAGCCTGATGTGCATACCATCAACGTCGGCATCCGTTGCTATTACTATGTTGTTGTAGCGCAAGTCATCCAAACCATCCTCAATATCAAGGGCATTTTGCAGCAGGTTGAATTCCTCGTTCTCGTAAACAATCTTCTTGGTCAGGCCAAAACAGTTAAGCGGCTTGCCTTTTAAGCTGAATACTGCCTGTGTTTGCACACTACGGGCTTTGGTTATAGAACCCGAAGCCGAATCTCCCTCTGTTATAAACAAGGTAGTCTCCAGGCGGTCGTCGTGGTTGCTATTGTAATGGATACGGCAATCGCGGAGCTTACGGTTATGCACTGCTGCACGTTTAGCACGCTCGCGTGCTATTTTACGTATACCGGACAACTCTTTACGTTCCCTTTCGCTGGCTATAATCTTGGTTAGCAGTGCTGTAGACGTTTCCTCGTTCTTATGCAGGTAGTTATCCAGGTTCTCCTTTATAAAGTCAATTACAAAGTTCCGTAGCGATATTTTACCATCCGGCGCCATGCTTACCGAACCAAGTTTGGTCTTGGTTTGGCTTTCAAAAACCGGTTCCTGCACCTTAATACTGATAGCTGCGATAATGGACGTACGTATATCCGAAGCCTCAAAATCTTTCTTATAAAACTCCCTCAGGGTCTTTACAATACCCTCACGTAGCGCGTTTTGGTGCGTACCGCCCTGGGTGGTATGTTGGCCGTTAACAAAGCTGTAATACTCCTCGCCATATTGCTGGCCGTGGGTAAAGGCAATTTCAATATCGTAGCCACGCAGGTGGATAATCGGGTATAGAACCTCGCCGCTAACCGTATTGCGCAAAAGGTCTAAAAGGCCATTCTCGCTCTTATATTCTTGTCCGTTGTAATGTAAAGAAAGGCCCGGATTCAGATACGCGTAGTTCCAGATCATGGCCTCTACATACTCGTGGCGGTAATGGTAGTTACCAAAAACCTGCTCATCGGGTATAAAGGTTATAGCGGTGCCGTTGCGCTTTTCTAAGGGCGCCGGCGGGTTATCAACAGTAACATAGCCACGCTCAAATTCGGCCAGTTTTACCTGCCCCTCGCGGTGAGATTCTACTTTAAAATAGCTTGAAAGGGCGTTTACCGCCTTGGTACCTACCCCGTTTAAGCCTACAGACTTTTTAAAAGCAACAGAGTCGTACTTGGCACCGGTGTTTATTTTAGAAACCGCATCAACCACTTTGCCCAATGGAATACCACGGCCATAGTCGCGTATTTTAACGGTACGGTCTTTAATAGAAATCTCTACTTTTTTCCCGTGGCCCATTACAAACTCATCGATACAGTTATCGATAACCTCTTTAAGTAACAGGTAAATGCCATCATCAGGACTGCTACCGTCGCCCAGTTTGCCAATATACATACCGGGACGAAGGCGCATATGCTCCCGCCAGTCTAACGACCGGATACTATTATCATCGTATACAGGTTCTTTTTCTGCCATAGCCTCTCTCCTACTCTTATTAGGGATTTAGACTACAAAGATACGGCAATTTTGCCGCTTTTTTTCAAGCTAAGGGCACTAAGAATTAACAATTTTGGGCTTAGAATTAACAGACTTATCTCTACCTTAGTTATTAGCAATTGTATTGCAATCAAAGTTATCGTCAAACCGTGTTTGTCCAATTTCGTTGGCGTTGGCTTTATCCAAAACTATGTAGCTGCTATTAGCATTGTTGGGTTTGTGAACATAGATGCCAACGTTTATACTGCCACTATTAAAGTAAGGCATAGTGCCTGATAATGTATCGGTTATACTAATCAACTTAAAGCCAAGATCAAAGTCGGGCATAAACCATAACTCAGCCGTAAGGTTTGATGCAGAGCCTACCCAGGCCTTATGAAAATTCTGCGGAAGCTCGTTCTGGTAACCGGGAATTACCGACACAATGCTATCATTCCTAAAAATAATGGAACCGGCATTCGCATTACTGCTGTGGAAGTTAATTTCAACATACCCTGCAGCATCGGCAACGGTTACCGTATTAATAATAAGCGACCATTTAGAACGGTAAGGGATAACATTATGGGCTATGGGCACCAGATTAGCATCGTTATTTTCTATGCCTATACCCTGCTGGGTATCGCTAAACGTATTGCCCTGGAAGTTACGTATGGTAAGGTAGCCGTTGAATACTTTTAGCACATTTTCGTTGCCCGATGCTCCTGCTACGTTGGCTGTCCATACCGTTGGGCATTCATTTGTTGGCTCTTTTTTACAGGCTGTAAAGGCCAAAATGCTTAGTAATAAAAGGTAGAAAGGCTTTTTCAAGACAATAAATATAGAGGCTGTAACAATTGAAAGAATTGTGTTACCAATGCAATAACGGCAATTTGTAAACGTTTAGTATGTTAAAAAAAATATAAAACCTTTTACAAGCTGTATATGTTAAAGAGCCAAAACGGCTAGATTATTAACAATTTAGCTTGTTTTCAGTAAAATTTATAAACATGCGTAATAGCTAGGTATAAATTTTTACTTTTGCGACCATTTTTGGAACGAATATAGAAATCCAATTTAACCGATAAAACTATGTATTGGACACTGGAATTGGCTTCATACTTAGAAGATGCCCCTTGGCCCGCCACAAAAGACGAGCTAATTGACTTTGCAATGCGCACGGGTGCACCTATGGAAGTTATTGAAAACCTTCAGGAAATTGAAGACGAAGGCGAAGCCTACGAAACAATTGAAGAAATTTGGCCGGATTATCCGACCAAGGACGATTTCTTTTTTAACGAAGACGAATACTGACAAATTAACGCAAAGACTGACAGAGTGCTACATGAGCCTATAAAGTCTTTGTAAGCTTAAACCGCAAGGGATATAAGGCCTTTGCGGTTTTTTGCATTTAAAAAGTTAACTTTGGCTGCCCTTTTGATAAGATAACACGACTACCATATATAAAGAACAGACATGTCGAATTTTGTAACCCGTATTTTTAGTAAATTTTTAGGTAATAAGAACGAGAGCGACCTTAAGGTTATTACTCCTGTTGTTGGACAGGTTGCCGCTGCTTACGAAGTTATATCTAAACTTAGCAACGACCAGTTGCGTGGCAAAACAGCCGAATTTAAAGCACGTATTGCCAAACATATAGAAGCCGAAACTACAGAGATTGCCGCTATGCGCAACCAGATAGACGAAAGGCCTGATATGGATATTGAGGAGAAAGAAAAGCTGTTTGTTGAGATAGACAGCCTGGAGAAAGAGAAGTACAAAAAAATACAGGAAGTACTAAGTGATATATTACCTGAAGCCTTTGCCGTAGTTAAAGAAACTGCAAAACGTTACAAAGAAAACCCTGCAATAGAAGTTACCGCTACCGATTTTGACCGCGATATGGCTGCTCAAAAAGCCAATGTTGAAATTAAAGGCGACAAAGCCCTGTGGCATAACAACTGGATTGCCGCCGGCAACCGCGTTACTTGGGATATGGTACATTACGATGTGCAGCTTATTGGTGGTTTGGTATTGCACCAGGGTAAAATATCGGAAATGGCTACGGGTGAGGGTAAAACCCTTGTGGCTACTCTACCTATGTACCTTAACGCCCTTCCGGGCTTAGGTGTACACGTAGTAACGGTGAACGATTACCTTGCCAAACGCGACAGCGAATGGATGGCCCCTTTATTTGAATTCCATGGCCTGCGTGTAGATTGTATTGATAAGCATGAGCCTAACAGCGACGAACGCCGCACGGCTTACAATGCTGATATTACTTACGGTACTAACAACGAGTTTGGTTTTGACTACCTGCGCGATAATATGGCGCGTGTTATGGACGAGCTTGTTCAACGTAAACATAACTACGCTATTGTGGATGAGGTTGACTCGGTATTAATTGACGATGCCCGTACCCCTCTTATTATATCAGGCCCTACTCCTAAAGGCGACCGCCACGAGTTTAACGAGCTGAAACCAAAAATTGAACGTTTGGTTAACGCCCAAAAAACATTTATAAACGGTGTATTATCTGAAGCCCGTAAGCACATTGCCGATGGTAATGAGAAAGAAGCAGGCCTTGCCTTGCTACGTGCCCACCGTGGTTTACCTAAAAACAAAGCCCTTATAAAACTGTTGAGCGAACCCGGAGTAAAGGTGCTTATGCAAAAAACAGAG
>JBIPNX010000001.1:0-26747 GCA_044378145.1 Flavobacteriales bacterium
ACAACGATGAGCTAATAGCTATACTTGATACTGCTTCTACGCCTGAAGATACCCCTGTAACTATCCAGGTACCTGATAACGATATTGATGTTGACAACAACATTGATTACAGCAGCGTAACTATTACTCTGCCTCCTGCAAACGGTACTGTATCTGGTATTGACCCTGTAACCGGTTTCATTACCTATACTCCTAACTTAAACTTCAACGGTACTGACTCGTTAATCTACCAGATTTGCGACTTAGGTTCGCCGGTATATTGCGATACAGCATGGGTATACATTAACGTAGGTCCTGTAAACGACCCACCGGTTGCTGTAACCGATACTGCTTCTACCCTTGAAGATACCCCAATCAACATTAACATAGACTTTAACGACTATGATGTTGATGGTAACCTTGACACTAACTCAGTTGTAATAGTAACACCACCATTATTTGGTAACGCTATTTACGACCCAACACTTGGTGAGATTATCTATACCCCGAATGCCAACTTCTTTGGCACAGACAGCTTATTGTACAACATTTGCGACAGCTTAGGTTTGTGCGATACTGCATGGGTATTTATTACTATCCAAAGTGTTCCTGACTTAGTTCTTGATCCTAGCATTTTCCCAAGCGGTAACAACATTAGCTGCTTTGGTGCTAACGATGGTTCAATTGACTTAACAATTGACCTTGGAGTACCTCCATACACTATTACATGGACAGGTCCTAACGGTTTCTCAGCTAACACTGAAGATATCAGCGGCCTTGCTCCGGGTACTTACACTGTAGTTGTTGTTGATGCTAACGGTAGCACTGCTACAGGCTCAATAACCTTAACAGAGCCACCATTGCTACAAAGCAGTACTGTGGTAGTTAGCTACAGCGGAGGTTACAATGTTAGCTGCGGCGGTGCCGTACCTGCTTGCGATGGTTCTGTTGACTTATCGGTTGTTGGTGGTTCTGCTCCATACAGCTATAGCTGGACAGGTCCTGCTGGTTTTGTAGCCGTAACACAAGATATCTCTGGTATTTGTGTAGGTACTTACACTGTAGTTGTTACTGATGCTAACGGCTGTACAACAACACAAACTGTAACCTTAACTGCTCCGCCTGCTCTTGAGGTTGGTGGTGTGGCCCTTGAATACAATGGTGGATACAACGTAAGCTGTGCTAACGCATGCGATGGTTCTATTGATCTTGTAGTTAACGGTGGTGTTGCTCAATTTGCAATTTCTTGGACAGGTCCTAACAACTTCTCTTCTTCAAGCGAAGATATTAGCAACCTATGTGCAGGTACTTATGTTGTAACTGTGGTTGATGCTAACAACTGTTCAACTACTGCTACTGTTACACTTCTTGCTCCTCAGCCATTAACTTCTGGCGCAGTAGCTGCAGTAGTAGCGGGTGGTTTCAACATCACATGTAACGGTGCTTGCAACGGCTCTATCAACGCTACTATTGGCGGTGGTACTGCTCCATACTCATATAGCTGGGTTGGCCCTAATGGTTTTGTAGCCATTACCGAAGATCTAAGCGGCCTATGTGCAGGTACTTATGTATTAACTGTAACTGATGCTAACGGTTGTACTTCAACCAGCACTGTAACCTTAACACAACCAGAGGTACTTAGCACTACTGCTTTAGCTGCAACTACCGATGGTGGTTCTAACATTAGCTGTAATGGTGCTTGCGACGGTTCTATTAACTTAACTGTAACCGGTGGCACTGCTCCATACACAATCAACTGGGTTGGACCTAACGGCTTTGTATCATCACTTGAAGATATAAGCGCCCTATGTGTTGGTACTTATGTTGCTACTGTGACTGATGCTAACGGTTGTACTTCTACTGTAACGGTAACGTTAACTGAGCCTACTCCACTTGTTTCAACAGGTGTTCTATCATCTTACACAGGTGGTTATAACATTAGCTGTAACGGTGGTAACAACGGTTCTATAGACGTAACTACAACAGGTGGTTCTGGTAGCTATACCTTTAACTGGTCTGGTCCTGGTGGTTTCTCGGCTAACACTGAAGATATTGCCAACCTATATGCAGGTACGTATACCCTGATTGTAAGCGACGTTAACGGTTGCGATGATACACTAACATTCATCATGACTGAGCCTGAGCCAATCAGCTTAGTTGCTGTTAATGCTCCAAGCTTCTGTGGTTTGTCTAACGGTACTATCGACCTTACTGTAAACGGTGGCTCTGGCTTCTACAACTTTGTGTGGACAGATGGCAATACCGGTTTAGTAATTGGTAACACTGAAGACTTGTTCAACATTACAGGCGGTGTATACATTGTAGCTGTGACTGATACTAACGGTTGTACAATGATAGATACTGTTATAGTAGGTGATAAACCACCGGTAGTTATAACTGGTACTACAACACCAACAAACTGTAATGGTGCATGCAACGGTGCTATTAACGTAACACTTGTAGGCGATGGCCCATACATTATCAACTGGACAGGCCCTAACAACTTCTCTTCTACAGACGAAGATTTAGTAGCCCTATGTGCCGGTACTTACATCATCACTGTACAAGATGGAAACAGCTGTACTGTTGTTGATACGTTTGTTATTACTGCACCAAATGCTATAAACATAACTGTGGTAGCTAACAATGCTGCAACATGTAATGCAAGCAACGGTAGCATCGACATTAGTGTTGAAGGTGGCTCTGGTACTTACAGCTATAGCTGGACAGGACCTAACGGCTTCACTTCAACCAGCCAAGACCTAACCGGCCTGGCTGAAGGTTGCTATGTTGTAACTGTAACTGATGCAAGCGGCTGTACAAGCACTCAAACAATCTGTGTAGGTTCTGTATCTGCACTGGTATTGAATACTACTCCGGTTAACGTTAGCTGTAACGGCTTAAACAACGGCTCGGCTTGTGCTGAGGTAACTGGCTCTACGCCTCCGGTAAGCTTCTTATGGTCTAACGGCGACACTACACAGTGTACTGATAGCTTAGCTCCGGGTACTTATGTAGTTATTGTTACTGATGCAAACGGTTGTACAGGTTCTGATACTATTGTAATTACTGAGCCTGATGCAATTATAGTTGCTGCTGATATACCTGTTTATCCTAACGGTTATAACGTAAGCGGCCCTGATGCTGAAGATGGTTCTATTGACCTGACTGTTACCGGTGGTACTGTTCCTTACACTTACGATTGGAACTTACCAGCACCTAACGATATATTAGAAGACCAAGTATCTCTACCTGCCGACACGTATGTTGTTGTGATTACCGATGCTAACGGCTGTACTATTACTGAAGAGTATATCTTAACCGAGCCACCATTAATTGAGCTACCAACTGGTTTCTCTCCTGACAATGGTGACGGTTTGAATGACTTCTATGTAATTCACGGTATTGATGGTTTAATAGACAACAAGTTCACCGTGTTCAACCGTTGGGGACAAGTAATCTTTGAAAAAGAAGGTTACCAAAACGATTGGGCCGGTACCAACTTCCAAGGCAGGTTAATGCCAGACGGAACCTACTTTATACTGTTTACTGTTAACGTTCCTAACCAAGGCAACTTAACTTTCAAAGCAACAGTAGAACTTCGTCACAACCTTGGTAAATAATAATTGATAGTGTAAAAATTCCGGCGCGGCTTGCCGCGCCGGTTATTATAAAGAGAATTAAACAGGTTTAAAAACCAGATAATATGAAAAAGGTTATACTAACAGCAGCATTGGCCATAGCAGCACTTACGGGTCTTAAAGCCCAACAGGAAGCTATGTTTAGCCAGTACATGTTTAACCAGGTATTCTTAAATCCGGCGTACGCAGGTACTCAAAGCTACATTTCGAGCACGCTGCTTTACCGCGACCAGTGGACTAACTGGGAAGGTGCACCTAAAACGGCAGTACTGTCGGTAGATGGTCCTATTGCCAATAACACAATGGGCTGGGGTTTATCTATCTGTAACGACAAAATTGGCGTTAACAACAACACCGATATTTATGCTAACTACGCATACAAAATTAAGTTTAGCGAGAAAACCCGCTTAAGCTTTGGTATACGCGCAGGTGGTACATTTATCAATGCACAATCACCTGAAATTTACTGGGATGGCCAAAATGGCGGCGACCCAAACATGCAACCTTTTCGCGCGTTTGCTACCCGTATAGGTTTTGGTATGTTTTTTAATACCGAAAGGTTTTATGCCGGTTTATCGTTCCCAACGTTAATGGCTTATGTGCCTAAAACCAAGTTTAATATTGATTTTACTAAAACAAGCTTTTTACGCCGTCACTACTTTTTACAAGCAGGTTACGTAATTAAAGCCAACGACTTTTTGAAAATCCGCCCATCGTTTTTAATGAAATACCAAACGGCTACAGTAGCTCCGGTACAATTCGACTTTAACCTTCATTTTCTGTTTAACGACAAGGTATGGGTTGGAGCATCGTACCGTACACAAGATGCTGTAGTTGGTATGATAGAGTTTTTAATCAACCGCCGTTTCCGTATAGGTTATGCTTACGATTATAAACTGCAAAGCGTACGTTACAACTATGTTGGTGCATCGCATGAGTTTATGCTTGGCTTTGACTTTGGCCGCGGTTTATTAAAAATTAAAACACCACGCTACTTCTAAACCAAGGCTCACACTAACTATCTATAATCAAATACCGATGATAAAGAATTATATACGCTTGGCATGCATCGCTACACTGGTAATATTATTTGCCGGCTGCGCTCAAATGTATTTTAAGCAAGGAACTAAATCGTTTGACATGTTGCGTTTTTCAAAAGCAATTGACTCTTTTGAAAAAGCGTTGGACAGGAAAGACATTCCCAATGCCAAAGAAGGCCTGGCTAATGCATACCGTTTAACAAACAATACGGTAAAGGCAGAAAAAACCTATGCCGATGTGGTATTGCTACCGGATACAGACCCGTTGAACTATTTTCATTATGCCCGTATGTTGATGGCTAATAAGAAGTATGACGAGGCTAAAATTTGGTTTAACAAATACCTTTCTGTTAAAGCAGGCGACCAAACAGCTCAGGTGCTATTAGCATCGTGCGACTCTTCGGTTGTATTTAACCGCGATACACTACGTTATTCAATAGAGCTTGTTCAATTAAAAGGTTTAGAAAACTACTACACTACCGCGCTTTATAAAGACGGCTTTGTTTTTTCTGCAGACCGTAATGAGATTGATGCTGACATGGTAAATCCATGGACAGGCAACTCTTACCTTGACCTTTACTATACCGAAAACAAAGGCACTGATAAATGGGATGAGCCTAAGAAATTAGAAGGCCCGATTAACGGCCCTTACCACGAAGGCCCTTCTGTAATTACTAAGGATGGTAAAACCATTTACTTTACCCGTAGTAACTATACCAAAAGCAAGCTTAAAAAAGGTGCTGATAATACTAACAACCTTCAGCTATTCCGCGCTACACTTGATGGCGATAAGTGGAAAGACCTTGCTATGTTTAAATACAACAGCCCTGATTACTCAACAGGCCACCCAACTTTATCGGCCGATGAGCAAACACTGTACTTTATTTCAGACATGCCGGGCGGCTTAGGTGGCACCGATATTTATATGGCTAAAAAAGAAGGCGAAGGTTGGGGCACCCCAATTAACCTTGGCCCGGGCATTAACTCATCGTTAGATGAGATGTTCCCATTCTATTGCCCAGGCGATTCTGCACTTTACTACTCTTCAGAAGGCCATACCAATATGGGCGGTTTAGACGTGTTCCGTGCAAAAGATTTAGGCAACGGTAAATTTGGCCGTGCTGTAAACGAGGGTTACCCTTTAAATACAACACAAGACGACTTTGCTTATACCTTAAAGCCTGACATGAAAAATGGCTTTATCTCATCTAACCGTTTAGGTGGTGATAAGATATTCACCTTTGTTAAGAAGAAAGAAGTACCGCCACTGGCCTTTATGCTTGTGGGTACTGTTACTGATAAGTCTACCGGCTTGCCATTGGCAAACTCTAAGGTTGAGGTTATTGATATGCAAAACAATACCAAGCTTGAGTTTACTACCGATGCTAACGGTAACTACCAAACACCTATTGATCCTAATACCGATTACTCATTAATCGCGTCTAAAGAGAAATACTCTACCGCTACCGGCGATGCTACAACCAAAGGCTTAACCAAATCGGAGACTATCCGTCGCGACTTTGTGTTAGACCCATTTGCTCCTGTGGTTAACAAAGAATTTACGCTGGAAAACATCTACTACGATTTGGACAAATACAACATTCGTCCTGATGCGGCTGTAGAGCTTGACAAAATTGTTAAGTTGATGAAAGAGTATCCAAACATGGTTATCGAGCTAGGTTCTCATACCGACTCGCGTGCCCCGGATCAATACAACATTACACTGTCAGAAAACCGTGCTAAATCGGCCGTTGCTTACCTTGTTAAACGTGGTATATCTAAAGACCGCTTAACCTGGAAAGGCTATGGTGAAACCAAACTGGTTAACGGTTGCTCTAATGATGTTAAGTGTACAGAAGACGAGCACCAACGTAACCGTCGTACAACGTTTAAAGTACTTAGCTACTAAAGAATTTAGTTAGACAAATAAAAGTGTTTAGTATGAAAGGGCCTTGCAGTAATGCAGGGCCTTTCTAATTTCAGGCTCGCTTACCGCAACATCTGTCTGGCAAGAGCCAACGCCCGTAATAAGGGCCATGTTTATATTGCCGTTGCTGTTTTTCTTGTCTTGTTCCATCAGGGTTAGTATGGCTTCTTCGTCATACTCATCAAGGCCATTAAAGCTAAAATGTCCGGCAATAAACTCTTCAATTTCTTTTAACAATACGGGCGATATAAGCCCTTTTTCTACCGCTACAAAGCACTCGCATACTATACCAATGGCAATAGCTTCGCCATGCAGCAGTTCGTTGTCCGAGCCAATAAAATAACTCTCTATAGCATGCCCGAATGTGTGCCCAAAGTTTAGTGCACGGCGCTCGGCTTTGTCCAATGGGTCTTGGGTTACTATGGCATTTTTAATTTCAATGCTGCGGGGTATGTAGCGGCCTATTTCTTCGGTATGGGTAGGGTTTACGGTTTTCAATTCAGCCCACAATTCGGCATCGGCAATAAGGGCGTGTTTTACCATTTCGGCAAAGCCACTATAAAGCTCACGCTCGGGTAAGGTCTTTAAAAACACAGGGTCTATAAAAACAGCCTGCGGGTTAGAGAATAACCCTATCTGGTTTTTAATAGAGTTGAAATCGAAGCCTGTTTTACCACCTACAGATGCATCTACCATAGCCAGCAGGCTGGTGGGGATATTGATGTAGGGTATTCCCCTTTTAAATGTTGAAGCGGCAAAGCCTCCCATATCGCTAACCAAACCGCCGCCCAGGTTTATAAGGAGGGTGTTGCGGTCGGTACCAAGCCCCGTAAGGCTGTCCCATATATGGCTAATGTTAACCAGGGTTTTATTAACCTCGCCCGAAGGTATTTCTATTACCTCGGCATTAGCAATGCTATCAGAATAACCGGAAATAACGGGGAGGCAAAGCTCAAAGGTATTATCGTCTACCAGCACCACAATGCTGTGGTTAGGGTAGCGTTCGTCTATAAAGGCCTGTAATTGGGCAAAAACAGCATTTCTGTGGTAAATAGAATAACCTGTAGATGATATTTGCATAGGTCAAAATTAAACCATTCTATAAAGGATGAACACTAAAAGGCATTGTTTGTTAACTTTGTACCTGTAATTCAAGTAAATGACAAGTTCAGACCAAGTGCGCACGTTAGTATCCTTATCTAACGTAGATGCTGCCCTAAAGGCAATAGCAGACAAAGTATTAGCAGACCAACGTATTACCCCCGAAGAAGGCATTTTGCTTTATGAAAAGGCCGACCTGAACTTTGTAGGTATGCTGGCTAACTACATCCGCGAAAAGCGCCATGGCGACAAGGTTTTCTTTAACCATAACATACACATAGAGCCTACCAATATTTGTGTGTACGATTGTAAATTTTGCTCGTATAGCCGCCTTACAAAACATAAGGAAGAAGGTTGGGAAATGAGCGAAGAACAGATACTGGAAAAAGTACGCAGCTACGATGGGCAAAAGATTACTGAAGTACATATTGTAGGCGGCGTTCACCCAAAAATGGGCCTGCAATATTTTGCCGATTTGATTAAGAAAATTAAAGAAATACGCCCTGATATTCACGTTAAAGCCTTTACTGCCGTTGAACTGCACTACATGTGCAAAAAAGCAAAGGTTAGCTATGAAGAGGGCTTACGGATTTTGAAAGAACACGGCCAGGATTCTTTACCGGGCGGTGGTGCAGAGATTTTTCACCCTGATATTCGTACTGTTATTTGTGAAGATAAATGTACCGCTGACGAATGGCTGGAGATACACGAAACAGCCCATAAACTGGGTATGCCGAGTAACGCTACCATGCTATACGGACATATAGAAACGTTTGCCCACCGTGTAGATCACATGGAGCGCTTGCGCCAGCTACAGGACAAAACAGGCGGTTTTAACACCTTTATCCCGTTAAAATTCCGCAATATGGGCAACCAAATGTCGCATATTAAAGAGTCGTCTATTATTGAGGACTTACGTAACTACGCTATCAGTCGTATTTACATGGATAATTTTGGACATATAAAAGCGTACTGGCCTATGATTGGCAGGCAGATAGCCCAGCTATCGCTAGCCTATGGGGTGGATGATATGGACGGCACTATTGACGATACCACCAAAATATACTCTATGGCAGGTGCTGAGGAGCAGAGCCCATCGTTAACCACCCGCCAGCTTACCGAACTGATTAAACAGGTTGGTCGCCGCCCTATAGAGCGTGATACTGTTTATAATGTTGTTAAAGACTACACCGATTATGATTGGGGTAGGGAAGAGATAGAACTGGAAAACCAGAAGAATTAAATAAAAAGCCCCGACATTGCAGTCAGGGCTTTTTTAAGCTATAATCTTTTTGCTAGA
Source organism: Flavobacteriales bacterium (assembly GCA_044378145.1). Taxonomy (GTDB): domain Bacteria; phylum Bacteroidota; class Bacteroidia; order CAMBQF01; family CAMBQF01; genus CAMBQF01. The sequence continues at coordinate 8,989 of JBIPNX010000001.1, forward strand.
ACCTAGCCCCTAGAACCTAAAAACTACATCCCATAATTAGGAGCGTGGCTGGTGATAGATACCCCATGTGGGTGGCTCTCTTTTAAGCCTGCATTGGTAATGCGCACAAACTGAGAGTTCTCTTGCAATGCTTTAACGTTGGCAGCGCCGCAATAGCCCATACCTGCGCGTAAACCGCCTACCATTTGATACAATACCTCGGCTATAGAGCCTTTATATGGTACACGGCCTGAGATACCTTCTGGAACTAACTTCTTAATATCATCTTCCGCATCCTGGAAGTAACGGTCTTTAGAACCTTGTTGCATGGCTTCTATAGAGCCCATACCGCGGTACGATTTAAACTTACGGCCTTCGTAAATAATAGTATCGCCCGGACTTTCGTCAACACCGGCAAATGCAGAGCCTGCCATAATAGAAGCAGCACCTGCAGCAATGGCTTTTACAATATCTCCAGTAAACTTAATACCACCATCGGCAATAAGGGGAATGCCTGTGCCTTTCAAGGCTTCGGCTACGTTAAATACAGCCGTAAGCTGCGGAACACCCACACCGGCAATAATACGTGTGGTACAAATAGAACCCGGGCCAATACCCACCTTAACACCATCGGCACCTGCCTCAACCAAAGCTAAAGCAGCCTCGGCAGTGGCAATGTTACCTGCTATTACCTGTAAATCGGGGAATTGTGTTTTGGTGCGTTTTACGGCATCAATAACACCTTTAGAATGCCCGTGGGCGGTATCAATAATAACAGCGTCAACACCGGCCTTTTCAAGGGCTGAAATGCGCTCCAGCATATCGGCAGTAACACCAACAGCAGCAGCAACGCGTAAGCGGCCTAAATCGTCTTTACAGGCGTTAGGGCGTATACGGGTTTTAATAATGTCTTTATAGGTAATAAGGCCCACCAGTTCAAACTTATCATTTACAACAGGCAGCTTTTCAATTTTATGTTCCTGAAGAATGTCTTCGGCCTTGGCAAGGTCAACTTTATCGGCAGTAATAAGCCCTTCGCTGGTCATAACCTCGCGTATAGGGCGGTTCATGTTTTTCTCAAAACGCAAGTCGCGGTTGGTTACAATACCTACCAGTTTACGGTCGCCGTTAATTACCGGTATACCACCAATCTTGTTCTCCTTCATCAGCCCTAAAGCATCGGCAACTAAGGCATCTTCCATCAAGGTAACAGGGTCCAGTATCATTCCGCTTTCACTCCGTTTTACCTTTTTTACCTCTTCGGCCTGGCGTTGTATGCTCATGTTTTTGTGCAACACCCCAATGCCGCCTTCCTGCGCAATGGCAATAGCAAGGCCACTCTCGGTAACGGTATCCATAGCGGCAGATACAACAGGTACGTTGAGTTTTATTTTTTTAGTAAACCAGCTGGAAACATCAACCTCGCGGGGGAGGACTTCAGAATAACGTGGAACGAGTAGAACGTCGTCGTAAGTAAGGCCTTCGCCAATAAATTTAGAACTTGCCATAAACCTTGATTTAAGATTATATAGCGAGCAAAGATAGTGATAATTTGTTTAGGTCAACTTAATTTGACTAAGGTCATAGTATGTTCAATTGCATTTATATACTTTTGAGTATTATTTAATCCATGCAAGCCATGAAAAAATCTCTGCTATTATCAGTTTTTACCCTGCTGTTAAGCATTTCGGCAATAGCCCAATGCGATATGTACTTTCCCTTAAAAGCAGGTGCGTCGTTCGAAATGACAACATATAACACCAAAGAAGAACCTAACGGAACAGTAACCTATTATATTAAAGAGGTGCGTAACAATGGAACCGAGGCCGATTTGATGAGCGAGGTAAAAGACAAGAAAGGCAAGGTACAGTCTACTGCCACTTATACCGTACTATGCAAAGGCACTGAGATGTATATTGATATTAAAGCACTGGTACCCGCAGCAACCATGGATGGCTATAAGGATATGGATGTGAAAGCCAAAGGCGAGGGTTACCTGGTATTGCCCAGTGCCTTAACTGTTGGTGCTACATTGCCTGATGCTACAATGAGTTGGGATATATCGGCACAAGGGCAAACTACCGTTATGACCACCCTGAGCATGACTGTTACCAACCGAAAGGTAGAGGCTAAGGAAACCATTACTGTGCCTGCAGGTACTTTTGAGTGTTATAAAATTACAGGTAATACCCGCATGGAAACAGCTACCTTTGGCCTTAAAGTACCCATTGAAATGAAAACCATTGAGTATTTTGCCCCCGGTGTAGGTTTGGTAAAATCTATTACCTACAACAAAAACGATAAGCTCCAGGGCTCTACGGCGCTCAGCAAAATAAATAACTAAGAGTTGGATAAGAAGAAACGAAATTGGTTAAAGTCCCTATTGTTTACCGCAGTGGGGATTTTGCTTTTTGCCCTGGTACTTTGGGCTGTTTTATTTAGAGGGGCAAACTCGTTTAGCAGCCTGCGCGATAAGTTTAATACCATCCCATCTACCTATTATATTGCTATCCTAATTTTTACCAGTATTACCCATTTTAGCCGCGCTGTTAGGTGGAGGTTGATGGTGCAATCTACGGGGCATAAACCACGTTTAGGTACTACGGTTTTAGCTACTATGAGCGCTTATTTTGTAAACCAGGGCTTGCCCAGGGTAGGGGAGGTAACGCGTTGCACAGTGCTGGCTGACACCGACAAAGTACCCCTGCAAAAATCTATTGGAACTGTAATTGCAGAGCGTGTAACCGATGTGCTATGCATGCTGGTTATCAGCACTACCATACTATTATTCCACTTGAATATATTGTACGATTTTGTTTACCAAAACCTGTACACACCATTAGTAAAATTATATAACGAAAACTTTACCAAACTACTTATTGTTGGTGTTGTTGGGTTGATTTTGCTAGCTGCATTTTTATGGTGGTGGCGTGGGTATTACCGCAAGCATAAAGACGGTAAGTTAAGCGAAATAATTAAGGGTTTATTGGATGGATTGCTGAGTGTGTTCCGCTTGAAAAAGCAGGCTCAATTTTGGGGCCATACGGCCTTTATTTGGTTTATGTATTTTGTAATGACCTGGTATTGGTTTGATGCCTTTCCAAGCATAGCAAACTTCACCTTTGGGCAGATACTGTTCATATTCGCGTTAGGTAATTTTAGCCGCGCTATACCTATACAGGCAGGGGCTTTGCCTGTGTATATGTTATTAGTATCGCAAGCGCTAATTCTCTTAGGAGCCGACCCTGTTGAAGCCGGAATATTGGTTTTGATTATTCCCGGAATACAAACCCTGTTTTACCTGGTAGCGGGTGGTAGCTGCTTTGCTATTTACCTGCTGTTTAGAGGCAGGTGGGCAAGGGGTTAATTAGCTGATACAAACTTCAACCCTACAATAGAAGCAATAAGGGTGGTAATAAAGAATAACCGCCAAAAGTCGGCGGGTTCTTTAAAAAAGAATATACCGATGATAACAGTACCTACAGCACCAATGCCTGTCCATACCGCGTAGGCAGTGCCTAAGGGCAGGGTTTTAGTAGCCATATATAACAGCTGCATACTTAAAGTTAGGCAAACGAAAAAGCCCACCATCCATAGGGTAGATGTAGTACCACTTGTTTCTTTTGCTTTGCCTAAGCAGGTAGTAAAACCTACCTCAAATAAGCCACCTATGATGAGTAAAATCCAGTTCATAATATTAATGCATAATGCACAACGATTAAACGGAAATGATGCAGAGTTATATGGTGAATTCCCGCTTACGCGGGAATGATATTTAGATTGCTAGAAACTAGCACCTACAACCTAATACCCCAATACCGGGCTCAACCAACGCTCAATAACTTTCAACTCCATGCCTTTGCGGCCGGCGTATTCAACCACCTGGTCTTTTTGTATTTTACCTAAGCCAAAGTATTTGCTTTGAGGGTGGGCAAAGTACATACCGCTTACAGCGGCGGTTGGGTACATGGCAAAGCTTTCAGTTAATGTAATATCGGCTTTGGCAGTGGCATCAAGTAATTTAAATAGCGTGGCTTTCTCAGTATGGTCGGGGCAGGCAGGGTAGCCCGGTGCGGGACGAATACCTTGGTATTTCTCAGCTATCAAATCAAAATTATCCAGCGTTTCATTTGGTGCATAGCCCCAAAATTCTTTACGCACACGCAGGTGCATCATCTCGGCAAAAGCCTCGGCCAGCCTATCTGCAAGGGCTTTCAACATGATGCTGTTATAGTCGTCATGGTCAGCTTCAAACTCGGCTAATTTCTTTTCTATACCAATTCCAGAAGTAACGGCAAATCCACCCCAATAATCGGGCAGGCCGGTTTCTTTAGGCGCGATAAAATCAGCGAGCGCGTAGTTGGGTTGCCCCGGCGCTTTTTTGTTTTGCTGGCGTAGGGTATGTATGGTTTCTAAAACCGTTGTGCGGGTTTCGTCGGTGTACAATTCAATATCATCGCCCACAGCATTGGCAGGCCAAATACCTATCACAGCTTTAGCCGTTATCCATTTTTCGTCGATAATTTTTTGTAGCACAACTTTAGCATCAGCATACAATTTAGTGGCTTCAACGCCTACTACTTCATCTTCTAAAATAGCAGGGAAACGCCCCGCCAATTCCCATGTTTGGAAGAAAGGTGTCCAGTCGATAAACTTAGCAAGCTCTTCTAACGAATAATCTTCAAATACTTTGGTGCCGGTAAATTTGGGCGTATATAAATCGTCAATATTCCACTCAATGGGCGTACGGTTGGCACGTGCTGCCTCAATACTTATTGATTCTTTACCCGATTTTTTGCTCTCGTGCATTTCGCGCAAAGCAGCATATTCGGTTTTAATGCCGGCTTCAAATTCTTCTTTATTCTCTTTGCTTAGCAAGCTACCTGCAACAGGCACCGAGCGCGAAGCATCCAGCACATGTACAACAGCACCTGAATATTTAGGGGCAATTTTTACCGCAGTATGCATACGCGATGTGGTAGCGCCACCAATCAGCAATGGCATTTTCATACCACGCGCTTCCATCTCTTCGGCAACATAGGCCATCTCATCAAGCGATGGTGTAATAAGCCCGCTCAGGCCAATAATATCGGCGCCAATTTCCTGCGCTTTATCTAATATTTTTTCGGCAGAAACCATTACGCCCATATCAACAACCTCGTAGTTGTTGCAGCCTAATACCACGCCTACAATGTTTTTGCCAATATCGTGCACATCGCCTTTTACGGTAGCCATAAGCACACGGCCTGCACTAGATGATGTACCTTCTTGTTTAGCAGCTTCTATAAACGGCAACAAGTATGCTACTGCTTTTTTCATCACACGGGCGCTTTTAACCACTTGTGGCAGAAACATCTTGCCTGCGCCGAACAAATCCCCAACCACGTTCATTCCGTCCATCAGTGGGCCTTCAATAACATCAAGCGGGCGGTCCGATTTTTGGCGGGCCTCTTCCACATCTTCATCAATATGGTCAACAATGCCTTTTATTAGAGCGTGTGCCAGGCGTTTCTCCACAGGCTCTTCGCGCCAGCTATTATCAACCAGAATTTCTTTGCCTTTGCCTTTAAAACTTTCGGCCATTTCTATTAATCGCTCGGTAGCATCGTCGCGGCGGTTTAGTAGCACATCCTCCACACGCTCCAAAAGGTCTTTTGGAATTTCTTCGTACACCTCAATCATACCGGCATTTACAATGCCCATATCCAAGCCCGCTTTTATAGCGTGGTATAAGAAGGCCGAGTGCATAGCCTCGCGCACTTTATCATTGCCGCGGAATGAGAATGAGATATTACTTACCCCGCCTGAAACCTTTGCCCCGGGCAGGTTTTCTTTAATCCATTTAGTAGCGCGGATAAAATCAACCGCGTAATTATTATGCTCTTCAATACCCGTTGCAACAGTTAAAATATTCGGGTCGAAGATGATATCTTCGGCAGGAAAACCTACCTGTTCTGTTAAAATTTTATAGGCGCGTTCGCATATAGCAATGCGGCGTTCGTAGCTATCGGCCTGGCCAGTTTCGTCAAAGGCCATAACCACCGCAGCAGCGCCGTAGCGTTTTACTTTTTTAGCATGGGCAATAAAGGCGGCTTCGCCTTCTTTTAAGCTGATTGAATTTACAATCGACTTGCCTTGCACGCATTTTAAACCGGCTTCAATAACGCTCCATTTAGAGCTGTCAATCATTACCGGAACGCGTGATATATCAGGCTCAGAGGCAATCAAATTAAGAAAGCGCACCATAACGGCCTCGCTATCCAACATACCTTCGTCCATGTTTACGTCAATAACCTGCGCACCATTCTCTACCTGTTGGCGGGCCACAATAAGAGCTTCCTCATAGCGGCCATCAATAATCAGTTTGGCAAATTTGCGGCTACCGGTTACGTTGGTACGCTCGCCAATGTTAATGAAGTTGTTGCCTTCTACTTCCACCATCGGCTCTAAGCCGCTGTAATGGCTGCGCTTTGGTAAATGCGGAGCAACACGGGGTTTATATTCAGCCGCCACGCGGGCAATAGCCGCAATATGGTCGGGCGTGGTGCCACAGCAACCACCTACTATGTTTACAGAGTTAGCTTCTAAATATTCACGCACTTGCGTAGCGGTTTCTTCGGGCAATTCATCGTATTCGCCAAAGGCGTTAGGCAAGCCTGCATTAGGATAGGCCGATACTTTAAACTCGGTATTACGCGCCAGTGTTTGAATGTAAGGCTTAAGCTGGCGTGCACCTAAGGCGCAGTTAAAGCCAACGCTTAACAAGGGTAAATGTGATACTGAGTACAAAAATGCCTCAGCAGTTTGGCCTGAAAGGGTACGGCCCGAAGCATCTGTAATGGTGCCCGATACCATGATGGGGTACATGTCGCCAATTTCTTCAAAGTACTTATCTACCGCAAATAGCGCGGCTTTGGCGTTAAGCGTATCAAAAATAGTTTCAATAAGGATGATGTCTACACCGCCTTCGCACAAGGCTTTCACCTGCTCATAGTAATAATCAGCCAGTTGGTCGTAGGTAATAGCACGGTAACCAGGGTCGTTAACATCGGGAGATAATGATGCAGTTTTATTTGTCGGGCCAAGGGCGCCGGCTACAAAGCGCGGTTTGTCTGGGTTCAGCGCCGTCATTTCATCGGCTACCTCACGGGCAATTTTCGCTGATTCGTAGTTGATTTCGTATACCAAATGTTGGCAATCGTAATCCTCTTGCGCTACCTGCGTGCCGCTAAAGGTGTTGGTTTCCACAATGTCAGAACCGGCCTCGTAATATTGCTTGTGTATCGCCTTGATAATATCGGGGCGGGTAAGCGACAGTATATCGTTATTTCCTTTTAAAGGCTTATGATGGTCCTTCAACGAAGGATAGTTCCTGAAATCATCTTCTGTCAGCTTATAACGCTGAATCATGGTGCCCATGGCACCATCTAATACCAATACGCGTTGCTCCAATGCAGCGTAGAGCTGCTTACGGCGTTCTGCCAATGTTGTTGTAGTTACTGTAGTTTCCAAATTAACCTCCTTTTTTTAGGCCTTTAATATCAATACCAAGCGCACAAACGCGTTTGCATTTGCAAGACAGTATAAACCGGATATAAAGTGTACAGGGAATTACTTAGAAGCATCGCTATACTTATCTCACCAAAACATTGCTGTTTTAGAGGAGTTGGCACCTTCGGAACGGGGCGATGAAGCGCCGTTAGGGGTTGCCAAGACTTCAACGGGCCGGTCCCTCAGTCTTTCTTGATAAGTTGTATCAAAGAACACTGCAAATATAATATATAATTAACCAATTAGCAAATTAGCCTTTTAACCAATGTTTAAACAGGTTAATTAACACCCTCAATTATTTTTTGTTCGGGCTGTAACTTATTGCTTTTTAGTATCGTTTATATATACCAAAACCACCACGCTACAGGATACACAACTACGCTAACCTAAATCCATCAGAGTAGTTATGAAAACAATTGTTACCGGCCCACCTGTAGCCGAAAAGTCATTTTTTACGGCTTCTCTTCTCCGCATTTTAGCGATTCTTCTTATAGTAGCTTTAAGCATCTTATCATCTTGCACCAATACAGCAGACAAGGCAGATAAGGGTACGACGAAAACCAAACCAGCTACTACAGATTATGCCTATCAATATAATGAGCCTGAAAGCACAACTCCAACAGATTTAGAAGAAGCTATCCCAATTAAAGATTTTGCTGTTTTAACCCCATTAGCAAAGCCAGGTACCAAAGTGTTTAAGGTTGATACTAAAAAGGACACCGTTGTAGTTGGTAACAAAGGTGTAATGCTGCATATACCGGCCAATAGCTTTGATTTGCCTAACCCTAATGCCGAGGTTAAAATTGAGATGAAGGAGTATACCTCTAAGGCTGACTTTTTCTTTTCGGGCCTTACTACTGCCAGCAACGGACAACTACTGGAGAGTGGCGGTACAGTGCATATTAGTGCCACTGCCGATGGTAAAGAAGTAAAATTAAAAGAGGGTAGTAAAATTGAACTGGCTTTCCCTAGCGCCAAACCTAAACCTGATATGCAAACTTTTTATGGCGAAAAAACCGCCGATGGTACTGTAAACTGGCTGCCTACCGGTAATAGTACAGTAGTTCCGTTTAAGTATACTACTCCGTATGTAAAGAAAGTGGTTATTAAAAAAGGAGAACGACAAACCCCGTCTACCCTAAGTACTAAAACCTACCAGATACAAGTATTGGGTGCCCATGGTACCTGTACCCGTTTTGAGGATACTACAGAGTATAAAAACATACTGGAATATTTAGACAAGAACTTTACTATATCTGCAGCCGATGCTAAGCTATTGAAAGGTTCGTATTTGTCTTATGAAGTACGTATATGGTATGGAGGTAAGATTAGGGATATTAAACCTGTAATGGTAATGCTACCCAAAGCAGGAGCCGATAAAGAAAGAGCTCAGAAAGCGGCTGCAAAAAGAGTAAGAAACATTTTTGTAACACTGCTAAACAATGCTAAGGGATTACAGTCTTCAAGGTCATTAGGTAGGGGTTGCTATAGCGGTGGCAGGTCGTATGAATTAGCCAAAGAAATAATAAGGATTTACATTAACGATATTGAGTTATGCGATGGCGACGATGCGATTAAAATAGGCACTCTTGAACCCTATGAATATAAATCTTTGGAAACTGTATACGACAGTAAAATAGCAGACTCTTTACGCAACAGCGATGCTCGCTATTCATTCTTAAAATCAGAAAAACTGGGCTGGATAAACTGCGACAGGTTTTACGGCGACCAGATAGCAAAAACCAATGTACACATTGGCGTTAAGCCACAAATGGGCACAGAAGTAACGGTTATTTTTAAAGACATTATGAGTGTAATACATGCCAGTCCATTAAGTAATAAAGAAGGGTATGGCATTAGCAACATTCCTGCCGGAGCTAACGTAAAATATGTAGCAATACAAAATAGAGAAGATGGCCTGTATTTTGCAGTAATGGATAGTAATACCAGTCAGGCCAACGTTACCGGCTTTGAATTTAAACCCATGACGGTAGAAGCAGTGAAAAAAGAGCTGGCCACTTTATAGGCTTGTGGAATTTTAAGAGAACAAACATCATATATATAATTCAACCAACATTGTTATGAAAGCGATTGTAGTAATGATAAAACAAGAAAGGCTGTGGGGGCCCATTATATGGTTTACCCTGCTACTGGGTATTCTAATTATAGGCTCGTAACCTAACCATGAAGTTGCTTACAATAAAACTAAAACTGTTGACGTTGCTTATACACGTAAAAGCATTGAGGTTATCTATGCCTTTACTTAAAGGTAAGTCAAAGCGCAGGGTTAGGCTAAAACTGGTTGCATTGCAACTACAGCTTGCTAAAGCAGCTATGCCTTATTATGCAATTAAAATGCAAAGGCAGTTAACGGGTTTGTTTAAGCAATCTATCCAACTGTATTAAGAATCTGTTTGGCCTGTAAGAGGGGCTTTTCAGTTGTTGTGTGTGTATAAAAAGGGCGGAAGAAATTCCGCCCTTTTTTGTATCTCTTCTTCATTGGTTAATGCAATCTTTTTTAATCTTTTTTCCAATCATATTAATCTGCGGTCTATATTTGCCGCTGCTAAGGTTTCTAATCGCGTTGATTGGAATTAAAAGGGAACGGTGTGAAAATCGCCGACACTACCCGGTGCTGTAAGTCCTTTATATGTTTTTTGCACAATGCCACTGTTGGTTTATCCATCACGGGAAGGCGCAAAAGATAGGATGAGTCAGAAGACCTGCCACTAGCATAAATCAATACCGGCTTTCGGGAAGAAAGGCTGTTTGATACCATGACGGTTAAAACAAATATATCTGTATTGCTATGCATTTTATGTGCAGTGCTTTTGCGCGCCCAAACACCGGCAGATACTGTACCTGTGCTATCGAAAACACAAAACCTTAACTCGGTAGATGTGCGAACCTATAAGCATGCTGCACCATCGGCCCGGTTTACTAATTTAAGCGGGGCGGTTATCCGCAACAAGGGCAATACACTTACTGAACTATTACAGGAAAACACCGGCATTTACCTAAAGAACTATGGGCCGGGCATGCTATCAACTATAGCATTCAGAGGTACCGGTGCAGAGCACACAGCATTGGTATGGAATGGTATCACCATAAACTACCCTGTACTTGGCCTGGCTGATTTTTCTACCATACCTGCTAACGGGTTTGGAATGGTAACCTTACAACACGGCTCGTCAAGTACAAATTTTGGCTCGTCGGCCATAGGCGGCGCGGTTTTACTGGGTAACAACCTTAGTTATACTAGCGGCAGCAGCTTTGTTGGTAACGATACTCTCCGTGCATCAGCCACATTTGAAACAGGCAGTTACGGGCGTTACTTTGGTTCGGTATTTAATACTGTTGGCAATGCTAAGTTCAACAGTCGTACCACTGCGCAATGGCTAACATCAAACAACAACTTCAACTTTGTAAACACCTTTAAGTTTGGCAAGCCGACAGAGCGTCAGGTAAATAGTGCCCTTGCGCAACGGGCCTTTATGCAGGATTTTGACTTTATTGTCGGGGCTTCCATTATAGGAATAAAAGTATGGTACAACTATACCGACCGCGAAATTCCACCAACGTTAACCAGTAACGATACCAAGGCAAAACAGATAGACGAGAGCATTCGCCTGCTTGCAGACTGGAAATTTAAACACATTGTAGTTCGCGGTGCGTATGTACACGATTATATTGAGTATGCCGATAATTACCTGGTGTCAAATTCTAAAATGTCTACCACCACCTTGCAAGCAGAAAATACCTTCTGGTTCCGTAATTATATGTATTTGAAAGTAGGGGCAGAGGGCCAGTTTTTTACTGCTGATATTGTAGACTATAACGGATTTAAAACAGAGTGGAGGGCATCGGCACTTGCCATATTCCGCTACGAGCCTATGAAGCGCTATAGCTTAATGGCAGGCTACCGCCACATAATTGTTCAGGGCTTTAAAACAGCGGCTGCACCATCGTTTGGGGCTACCTATAAACTGATAAAAGATAACCTGCTGGCTAAGCTAAGTGTATCGCGCAGCTTTAGGGTGCCAACACTTAACGAGCGCTATTGGGTACCCGGCGGCAACCCCGACCTTAAAGCTGAAGGCGGTTGGAACTACGAAGCAGGCCTGGCTTATACCGGCAAAAAGAAAGACTGGACCTTTACCGGCGAAGCCACAGGCTTTGCCATGCAAATAAACAACTGGCTGCAATGGCAACCCACCAACTTTGGGTATTGGACGGCGAGCAACCTAAAGCAGGTATTAAGTCGAGGGGCTGAGGTAACTTGCGGTATTGGCTACAACCATAATACATTTAATCTAAGGGTTGATGGTGCGTATGCATTGGCCATTGCTACCAATCAAAAAAACTATACCAACCTGCCCGAAATTATTGGCAAAGATTTGATTTATACCCCGCGTAATGTAGCGTCTGGTGGAGTAACGGTAGGTTATAAAGGCTTTAGTCTGTTTGTCAATGTGCAGTACACAGGGGTACGCTATACCACTACTGATAATATCCAGTCGGTTGATGGGTACTGGCTGCTAAATACAAGGCTTTCTAAATCAATCAACCTGAAAACCATAACGCTTGACGTTTGGATGCAGGCCTATAACATTACCAACAATGGTTATTTCAATTTACCCTACCGCCCCATGCCGTTGCGCAACTACAGAGCAGGCATAACCATCAGCTTTAACAAAACACTAAAATTAATAAATTAAAATGAAAAATAAAACACTTGTACGCTTTTTAACTTTTGGCGTGTTGGCACTTGCCGCAACTACGCTACAATCATGTAAAGACGATGAGCCTGATAATACCCCAACCGCTAAGAACTATGCTAATGGTGTATTTATTACTAACGAAGGCCCTTTTCAATCGGGTAGCGGTAGCGTAGCTTTTTGGAGCCGCGACAACCAAACCCGCGAAACCGATATTTACAATACCGTAAACGGCGTGCAGTTGGGCAATATTGTTCAATCGATATCGGTAAGCTTTGGTAAAGCGTATGTGGTAGTAAACAATGCCAATAAAGTAGCTGTTGTTGATGCTAAAACATTTGAAAACAAAGGCAGTATTGATGGACTTGCTTTGCCACGCTTTTTTGTAGGTGTTACAGAGACTAAAGGCTACATAAGCGAGTGGGTTAGCTTTGGCGGCCAGGGCCGTGTATCGGTGGTAGATTTAACTACCAATACCGTTACCGGTACCATTACCGTTGGTGTATTACCTGAAAAGATGGTATACTTAGGTGGTAAGCTGTTTGTTGCCAATTCTAACGATTCTACCATATCGGTTATCAATACCCAAACCGACCAACTGGAAAGCACCATTACTGTGGGCGACTGGCCAAGCGGAATTGAAGCCGACCAAAACGGAAACCTATGGGTGCTTTGCGGTGGCGTTCCATCGTGGACAGGCTCTGCAGCTACCTCTCCTGAACTGATTAAATTCAACCCTGCATCGCCAACATTCCAAACTACGTTTGATTTTGGTACGCCTGATAACAACCCATCGCGCTTAACCATTAACGGTACCCGCGATAAACTGTACTACCTATACAGCGGTGGTGTGTACGAGTTTTCTATCAATGCAGGAAACCTAAGCGCAAGCCCTGTAATCAACCGTTACTTCTATGGTGTGGGTGTAGACCCTGTTGATGGCAGCATTTACGGTGCCGATGCCGGAAATTTTACCTCGGTAGGCAAGGTTGTTAAATACAACAGCTCATTTAGCGCGGTAGATTCATTCAGCACCGATATTGCCCCAAGCGATTTTTGGTTTGTTAACTAGGTGCTAGGGACTATGTTCCCTGTTGACAGATAAAGAAAAGCCCCTGACTGCAACGTCAGGGGCTTTTTTATTTTATTCCCCCTATCTCTTTAGGAGAGGGGGTTAGGGGGTGAGGTAAGATTAATGAGCAGCTAAGTATTCAGCTACGCCACCGTGGGTAGCGTTCATAGCGTCTTCGCCTTTAGACCAGTTTGCAGGGCAAACCTCACCTTTTTCTTCTAAGTGTTGCAAAGCATCTACCACGCGGATAGCCTCGGCTACGTTACGGCCTAATGGTAGGTCGTTTACCAGTTGGTGGCGAACAACACCTTCTTTGTCAATTAAGAATAAACCACGGTAAGCAACCATTTCGGCTGAAGCTAGTAGTTGGTCGTTCTCGTCAAGTTCGTAAGAGCCGTTTAGCACGTCAAAGTTGTGCGATATGGTTTTGTTGGTATCGGCAATAATTGGGTAAGTAACACCTTGTATGCCTCCTTTATCTTTTGGCATTTGTAACCAGCCCCAATGCGCATGCTCATTGTCGGTAGAGCAACCTACAACGGCTACGTTACGTGCTTCAAACTCAGGCAAAGCAGCCTGGAAAGCGTGCAATTCTGTTGGGCATACAAAAGTGAAATCTTTCGGGTAGAAGAACAAGATAACGTGTTTCTTGCCTATAAATTGGTCTAACGAGTAGTTATCTACAATCTCTTCGCCGTTAATTACGGCTTTAGCTTTAAATGATGGGGCTTTTTTGCCTACTAATACTGCCATTTTATGTGTTTTTAAATGTTTACTTATTGATTTGGTTAAAATTGTGGTGCAAAATTACTCAACTTTGCGGAGGGAATAAAGACAAATTCAGTTAATATTTGTTTATCTCTATATATTCTATCTAACAATACATTGATTTTATCTATATGGCAGAAAGAACAGCATTATTATTAGGGGCTACAGGGCTAACCGGGGGCTTTTTACTTAGCGAGCTTATAAAGAGCAAGGCCTATACTAAAATTATTGTGCCTGCCCGCAGACCTATTGGCGTTAGCAACCCTATGGTTGACCAGGTTAATACCGACTTTAAAAACCTGGATGCGATAAAAGACCGCCTAAAGGCTGATGATGTGTATTGCTGCTTAGGCACTACCATTGCCGTTGCCAAAACCAAAGAGGCTTTTCGCTTTGTTGATTATGAGCTGCCGCTGGCATTTGCCAAAATAGCGTTGGAGCATATCGCGCACTCATTCAACCTAATGTCGTCTATTGGGGCAAAGCCTGATACAAGTAACTTTTACCTGAAAACCAAAGGAGAAGTAGAGCGTGATATTACCGCCCTGCCATTTGAAAGGGTGAGTATTTTCCGCCCCAGTATGCTGCTTGGCCCACGTAAAGAAAACCGCCAGGGCGAGAGTATTGGCAAAGTAGTAATGCAGGGCTTAGGTTTTATATGGCGTGGCCCCTTGAAAAACTACAAACCCATACAAAGCGAAACCGTAGCCAAAGCAATGGCTAACGTGGGCAAAGTAAACACCGGCAGGGGAGTGAGGATATTAGAAAGTGCAGAGATTGAGGAGGTGGGGAAGTAAATAGGCGTCTTAGTTATACTAATTAAAATAACTTAACGTTATTGTATTGGATAACAGGATATATATGGATAAGAATAAAGGGTTACTCCCTGTCTTTATAAGCGCATTATTTGCTACGCTAATCTTTCATAAACAAGGCTCGGGGCTTAATGTGCTGGTATTTGAGCTCGTAACATTTTTATACCTGCTGGCTACAAAGCAATTCAGTTTTAAGGGCCGGAATATGATTACTGTTTCAGTAGCCTTGGTGTTTACTGCCGTGGCATTTGTATTTGTAAACTTCTCGATATACGGCTTTATAGTTAACCTGTTGGTGTTTACGCTGTTTATTGGCATGGTTGCTTATCCACAGGCTAAATCGTTGCTTACAACACTGGGTATTTCTATTGTGAATGTTATAGATGGACAACGTGAATTTTTTAGTAAGTTGGCAAATCCTCAGGCGGGCAGTAAAGGCTTTAGGAGGCGTATTAGAAGGCTTGCTATATTCTTTGTTCCGTTACTTATAATCTTTGTATTTATTTTTATTTACAGTGCATCTAACCCTGTGTTTGATGAGCTGGTGCAAAAAGTGGCCGATTTTATTGATAAAAACATCCTGTATATTTTTCAGGATTTAGACTTCATGATGATCTTCACATTCCTGCTATACGTGTTTGTAAGCAATTTTATCTACCTGCGAACAGCCATTGTTAGCCTGGTTAACAAAGATGCAAATGAAACCGATGAGCTGAGAAGGGTGAAGGTTAAACAGTATAACCAATATGGTAAAGTAATTGCTAAACCCTCGGGTTTAAAAAACGAATACAGGGCTGGAGTGTTCCTGCTTGTGGTGCTAAATGCCCTTATTTTATTGCTCAATATTATTGATGTTAATTGGGTTTGGTTTAACTTCTCGTGGGAGGGACAGTATTTAAAGCAGTTCGTACACGAAGGTACGTATATGTTGATTATTTCCATATTAATATCCATTGCATTGGTGCTTTACTATTTCAGGAATAATCTTAATTTTTACTCAAAAAATAAAGTATTAAAATACCTTAGCTATGCATGGCTGGCACAAAATGCTGTGCTGGCAATATCAGTTTGTGTGCGTAATTACAGGTATGTAGAGTACTTCTCATTGGCCTATAAACGCATTGGGGTATTCATCTTTTTGCTGCTTACATTGTATGGTTTGTACACTGTGTTTATCAAGGTAAAAGATAAGCGCTCGTCGTTCTATTTATTCAGGGTAAATGCCTATGCCGTTTTGGTGGTGTTGGTAGTTACCTCTCTGTTTAATTGGGATGTAATAATTGCCAAATACAACTTTGCCCATGCCGACCGCTCGTACCTGCACCTCGATTTTATGAGTGAGCTGTCTGATAAAGCCCTGCCGTACTTGGATAAGCCATTGGCTGAAGTTGAGAAGATAAAGCTGGCACAGCAGGATGATTTTGAATTTGATTCGGGTAGTAGTCGCCTTAGTCGTGGCTATAGTTACATGACGCCCGAAGCGTATTGCGATATGATAGCCTACCGCAAAACCCAGTTTATTATCGATTGGGAGCAAAAATCTATCTGGGAATGGAACTGGCCTGAATACAAGGCTTACCAAGAGTTAAAAGTGAAAAACTAACAGTTAATAATGAGTAGTTTAATCAGGCTTTTGTCTGTTTGCGCTAATTACTATAACCTAACACCTAAAACCTATCCCCTAATTTCGTACCTTTGCACCCCTTTAAAAGTGCGATGGTTTCGATAGAAAATTTAAGTGTTCATTTTGCCGGCAGGTATCTGTTTGATGAAATTAGTTATTTAGTTAACCCAAACGACCGTATCGGCCTTACCGGCCATAACGGTGCGGGCAAATCTACTATGCTTAAAATTATCGCCGGACAGCAAATGCCCGAGAGCGGTAAGGTATCAAAACCAAAGAATTTTAAAGTAGGCTACCTTCCGCAGGAATTGCATATTAGCGATACCACCAATCTATTGGAAGAAACCGCCAAAGCGTTTGAAGAAGCCAAACAACTGGAGGCTGACATTGAGCGCATGGAAAAGGAGCTAATGGACGAAAATGCCGACCATGCGGGCGATGCTTACATGGATTTGGTAAACCGTTTTTCTGAAGCTTCGGAACGCTACAACCACTTAGGCGGTGGCAACTACATGGCGCAGGTAGAGAAAATTTTGATTGGCCTTGGATTTAAATCGGAGCAGTTTGGCCTGCACACTTCGGAGTTTAGCGGCGGCTGGCGTATGCGTATTGAGTTGGCAAAAATCCTGTTACAGCACAACGATTTACTTCTGCTGGATGAGCCAACCAACCACTTGGATATTGAGAGTATCGGCTGGTTAGAGGGTTTCCTTTCTAACTACGAAGGTGCTGTGGTAATGGTATCGCATGATAAGGCTTTTCTTGATAAAGCAACCAACCGCACCATTGAAATTGCCGGCGGCAAAATACACGACTATAAAGCGAATTACTCTAAGTACTTAATCCTGCGCGAAGAGCGCCGCCAGTTACAATTGGCCGCTAAAAAGAACCAGGATAAATACATTGAGCATACAGAGGAGTTAATCAACAAATTTAAGGCTAAAAACAGCAAGGCATCGTTCGCGCAAAGCTTGATGAAGAAACTGGATAAGCTGGAGATTGTTGAGTTGGATGATGATAAGGTACAGTCTATCCGTTTCCGTTTTCCTGAGCCGCCACGCTCGGGCAAGGTAACGGTTGATGCAAAGGATATCCATAAATCATACGGCTCTAAAGAGATTCTGAAAGGCGTTTCATTAATGGTTGAGCGTGGCGAAAAGGTTGCCTTTGTTGGAAAAAACGGCGAGGGTAAATCTACCTTGTCTAAAGTACTGGCAGGTGTTATTAAAGAC
>JBIPNX010000092.1:0-7271 GCA_044378145.1 Flavobacteriales bacterium
ATTTAAGTCTGTTGCCCCTTCTGTATTTTCTGAAATTGTAGTTAGGGCGCTTAATATTGTAGTTATTCTTCTATACCATTATGGCTATTTAACATTTGGGCAATTTGTACAATCGTTCACATTGTTATATGCTGCTAACCTGTTGCTGTTAATTGTTTATGCTTTTATAATAAGCAAGCCAAAACTTAGGTTCAACCCCGGTTTTTTTGGTAAAGAAAACCGAAGCCTAATGTACCGTTATGGTTTGGTTATGACTATTGCGGCTATTGCATCTTTAGGATTAAAGAGTATTGACAGCATTATTTTAGCAAAATATGTACCTCTTAAAGATGTTGGCATTTACAGCATTGCATTATTTATTGGTTTATTTATTGAAACTCCATTAAATTCGTTAGACCGCATAGCAAGCGCACGGATGGCATCGGCTATATCGCATAATAACCAAAAAGAAATAGAAGATATATACCATAAATCAAGTAACTTTTTATTTTTGATTGGTGGCTTATTGTTTATAGGGGTTAATGCATGTGTAACTCCCCTTTTCAGTTTTTTAAAGGAAAGCTACCGTGGTAACGAACTTATTGTTTTTATAGTAAGCCTGGGTGCTTTATTCAATATGGCATCAGGTTCTAATACATCCATAATATTCAATTCAAAACACCATCAAAAAGGCACCTATATATTGGGTGGAGTGTTTGTTTTTCTTATAATTCTATTGTTTTTATTAGTCCCTAAATACGGTACATTGGGTGCGGCTGTTGCTATTGCAGCCGGAACTTTTACTTATAATTTCAGCAAGTTTGCTTTTATAAAAAAGCATTATAAGATGCAGCCATTCACAATAGCTTCATTTAAGCTATTACTGCTGATTACAGCTGTTGCGTTATTGGGCTTTTACCTTCCACATATACATAATGCTATTATAGATATAGTATGCAGAGGAAGCATAGTAACCATTTTATATCTGGGCATAGCTTATTTTTGGAAACTTATTCCCGATGATTTGTTAAAACCATTTAGGAAATATTTACCTATATGAGTGCAGAACAGAAAGTAGAACAACTATTTAAAATCTTGTTAACACAAGGCCAGGCCGATTATATTGGCGAGCCTGTTTCTCAGCTAGAGCATGCCGTGCAGGCTGCGCAGTTAGCAGAGCGTGTAGGCGCAAGCGACGAAGTAGTTATAGCAGCCCTCTTCCACGATATTGGGCACATGATAGAAAGCGCCGAAACAATGGGTGGTTATGGCAATGCTGACCATGAAGGCCTTGGTGCAGAGTACATGAAAAACCTTGGCTTTAGCGATACCGTTTGCAACCTTGTCCGAGGGCATGTGCAGGCCAAGCGCTATCTTACCTATAAGCATCCCTCCTATTACGAGAAACTATCCGAAGCCAGCAAGCAAACACAGGAATACCAAGGCGGGCGAATGACCGAAACCGAAGCCACTGCCTTTGAAGCCGACCCGTTATTCGACTGGCACCTGAAAATGCGTGCATGGGACGAGCAGGCGAAACTGGAGAACCAACCGTTGCCAGATCTGACGAAGTATAAAGAAATGGCAGGACGTCTTCTTTCGTAAGACATAACTTTCTCTCCTCCCTCCTCCCTCCTCTCTCCTCAATTTATTACCTTTGCAACTTTCTGTAAATAATCATGGAGATAGCAAAGACATTTGACCACGCATCGCGCGAGAAAGAACTGTATAAGCAGTGGATTGAAAAGGGTTTCTTTAAATCGACCCCTGACGGGCGCGAGCCGTACACTATTGTAATACCCCCGCCAAACGTTACGGGTGTGTTGCACATGGGCCATATGTTAAATAATACCATTCAGGATGTATTGGTGCGTAAAGCACGTATGGAGGGCAAAAATGCCTGCTGGGTTCCGGGTACCGACCATGCCTCTATTGCTACCGAGGCTAAGGTTGTTGCTATGCTTAAAGACATGGGCATTGACAAGCGCGAGATTGGCCGTGAAGAGTTTTTGCGCTATGCCATGGAATGGAAAGACAAGTACGGCGGAATTATATTAGAACAGCTTAAAACCTTAGGTGCATCGTGCGATTGGGACCGTACCTCGTTTACAATGGACGAAGGGTATTACCAGGCGGTTATTGATGTATTTATTGATTTATACAACAAAGGCCAGATATACCGCGGCACCCGCATGGTTAACTGGGATCCTAAAGGTCTTACGGCTGTTAGCGACGAAGAAGTAATACACAAAGAGGTTAACTCTAAACTATACTTTGTAAAATACCCTATTGCCGAACTACCCGGCGAGTTTATTACCGTTGCAACTACCCGCCCTGAGACTATCCTGGGGGATACTGCAGTATGTGTTCACCCTGACGATGAGCGCTACAAACACCTAGCAGGCAAGCATGCCGTTATACCAATGGTTAACCGCCAGGTGCCTATTATTTTTGATACGTATATCGACCTTGAATTTGGTACCGGAGCACTAAAAGTTACCCCGGCACACGATATTAACGACTATAACCTGGGCATAAAACATAACCTTGAAGTTATAGATACCTTAGAACCTAACGGTACTATGGCCCCTGCTGCCGGTTTTTACATCGGGCAGGACCGTTTTGCCGTGCGCAAGCAAATAGCTATAGACCTTGAAGAACAAGGCCTGTTGGTTAAGGTTGAAGACATTAAAAACAAGGTGGGTTACTCTGAACGTACCGATGCGGTTATTGAGCCAAAGCTATCAATGCAATGGTTTTTAAAGATGGATACCGTTTCTAAACCTGCATTGGAAAATATAGTTAACGGCAACGTAAAGCTGATTCCGGAGAAATTCATCAACACCTACAAACACTGGATGGAGAATGTACACGATTGGTGTATATCGCGCCAGTTGTGGTGGGGCCACCGCATACCTGCATGGTATGGCCCGGGCAATAAGCATGTGGTTTGTAAAACCGCTGCTGAGGCTGTTGCTTTATTTTCTGCCCAAGGTATTACCGTTACCGAAGCTGATTTACGCCAGGATGAAGACGTACTGGATACATGGTTTAGTTCTTGGTTGTGGCCTATAGCGGTATTCGACCCGACCATTTTTGGCAAGGAAGATAAAACAGGCAATGCCGATTTGCAATACTACTACCCTACCAACGATTTAGTAACTGCGCCTGAGATTTTATTTTTCTGGGTAGCACGTATGCTTATTGCTGGGTATGAATACCAGGGAGATAAAGCTTTTAGCAACGTATACCTTACCGGTATCGTTCGCGATAAGCAGGGCCGTAAAATGAGCAAGTCGCTGGGTAACTCACCTGACCCACTGGATTTGATTGCCCAATACGGCGCCGATGGCGTACGTGTAGGTATGTTGCTATCATCTCCTGCCGGTAACGACTTGTTATTTGACGAAGGTTCTTGTAAACAGGGCAGCCAATTTGCTCATAAAATATGGAATGCTTTCCGCTTAGTAAAAGGCTGGGAAATAGACACCGATAAACCCCAAAGCGAAGCCGATAAAACAGCTTGCAATTGGTTTGAAAACCGTTTTAACGAGGAGGTAGCTAACCTTAGCGATTTATACTCTAAGTACCGTATATCTGAAGCCTTAATGTCGGTTTACAAACTGGCTTGGGACGATTTCTGTTCTTGGTATTTAGAAATGGTTAAACCACCATTTGGCGAGAAGATTGACCAGGCTACGTACAATAAAACCATTGAGTTATTTGAAGGCTTATTGAAAGTGCTTCACCCATTTATGCCATTTATTACTGAGGAAATTTGGCATACTATAAAAGACCGCACAGGGAACGATTATATCATTGTTGGAGAGTATCCAAAAATCAATAAAGCAGACGCTTCAATAGCTGCTGATTTTGCCGTATTTGAAAGCATTGTTACCAACGTTCGTAATATCCGTAAAGAGAAAAACATCTCTCCGAAAGAAACATTAGAACTGGCTATAAAAGGCAATAAAGATGTTCTAAGCCAATCCTGGTTTGACTTGATTACCAAGCTTTGTAACCTATCAGCAATATATAGCATTACTGAGAATTTACAAGGTATGCCATCGTTTATTGCAGGTAACTTAGAATGCTTTGTACCTATAACCATAGCGGTTAATCCTGAAGAAGAACTGAAGAAGCTTACGGCAGATTTAGATTACACCAAAGGCTTTTTAAAGAGTGTGCAAGCTAAGTTAGCTAACGAGCGCTTTGTGGCTAATGCCAAGCCCGAGGCTGTAGAAGGGGAACGCAAAAAAGAGGCTGACGCTAATGCTAAAATTAAGCTTTTAGAAGAGCAGATTGGTGCGTTGAAGTAAAGGTTATTAAACTTTATAAAGTTGAAAAGGAGTGAATATTCACTCCTTTTTTTATTCGTCAATTTTAAATAGCGCTGATGCTATCCCATCGGCAAAGAATTTACCGTCGCGGGTAAGGGTTAAATTATTACCTACAAAGGTAAGCCGGCCTTCTTTTACAAAAGGCAATGCCTCTTGCATGCAATAGGCTTGTAGCTGTAGCCCAAACTTTTCGCCTAGTACATCAACATCTATCCCTTCAATAGTACGCAGGGTAGTCATAACATACTCATTATAGCGGTCAGAGAGTGACAATCCCTCCTCTTCCAACGGCAATGTGCCGTTTGCTATCTCTTTAATATACAGCGGATTATTATGTATAGCTGAATGCCTTTGTTTACCGTTAAATGAATGAGCAGCAGGGCCTAATCCTAAATATTGTACCCCTCGCCAATAAGAGCTGTTATGTTGAGAACGGTATCCCGGCAGGGCAAAGTTTGAAATTTCGTAATGCTCGAACCCTGCTTTATTTAGCATGCTAACCAGCTTATGAAAGTGGACAGCCGCCTTCTCCTCATTTGCGGGGGCAACCTTACCTGTCGAAATCATTTTACTAAGTGCTGTGCGTGGCTCTACTGTTAATGCATAGGCCGATATATGCTGAACTCCCAATGCAATAGCCTTTTCAATATTCTCCATCCAGTCCAGGTCGTCCAGGGTTTGGGTACCGTAAATAAGGTCTATGCTGATATTATCAAAGCCTGCCTGTTGGGCAAGTTTAACACAATTGGCTGCCTGCTCTGCATTGTGGGCGCGGTTCATAAACCGCAGGTCTTGTTCTATAAAAGATTGTATGCCTATACTTAGCCTGTTAATCCCTAACATTTTTAGCTCCGCTAGCTTTTCAGCGGTAAGGTCGTCTGGGTTAGCTTCTAAGGTAATTTCAGCACCCTCTTCAATAGTATGCAGGCTTTTTAGCGTATTGAGTATAGAAGCCAGTTCCTCTTTAGTAAGTAATGACGGGGTACCCCCGCCAAAGTAAACGGTAGAAATGCTTTCACCCTTAAGATAATCCTTACGAAGTATAGCTTCCGTATTAATAGCTGCTACTAAATCGCCCTTTAATTTAAGGGTGGTTGAGAAGTGAAAATCGCAGTAATGGCAGGCCTGTCTGCAAAATGGTATGTGTATGTATATGCCTGCCATGGTGCAAAGTTAACCAAAGCTGAATGATACAGCGAAAAGCCTATATTTGCGACCAAATAAAAAGATACTATGAACCTCGAATTTAATCGCAACGAGGATACCAATAAGTTGCAGGTAAGCAAGCTGGAAGGCAAGCTGGCTAAGGTGTACGAAGGTGGTGGAAAAAAAGCCATTGCCAAACAACACGAGAAAGGGAAACTATCGGCCCGCGAGCGTATAGCGTTTTTAATTGACAAAGGCAGCAAAACCATAGAGATTGGCGCCCTAGCCGGTGATGAAATGTATGCCGAGCATGGAGGCTGCCCATCAGGTGGTGTGGTAGTTGTTATAGGCTACGTTAGCGGCCGCCAGTGCATTATTGTGGCTAACGATGCTACCGTAAAAGCCGGCGCATGGTTCCCTATCACCGCTAAAAAGAACCTGCGCGCCCAGGAAATAGCCATGGAAAACCGCCTGCCTATTATCTACCTTGTAGATAGTGCCGGTGTGTACCTTCCATTGCAGGAAGAAATTTTTGCCGATAAAGAACACTTTGGCCGCATATTCCGCAACAACGCGGTAATGAGCAGCCTGGGCATACTTCAGATATCAGCCATTATGGGCAGTTGTGTTGCCGGTGGGGCCTACCTGCCTATTATGAGCGACGAAGCTATGATAGTTGAAGGAACAGGCTCTATATTCCTAGCAGGCTCTTACCTTGTTAAAGCTGCTATTGGCGAAGATATAGACAACGAAACCTTAGGTGGCGCTACAACCCACAGCGAAATTTCGGGTGTTACCGATTATAAGTGCAAAGACGATAAAGACTGCCTTACCCGTATCCGTAATATTATGGATAAGGTAGGCCATAACAATACCGCCGGTTTCGACCGTAAAAAACCTGTTGCCCCTAAACTTGACGAGAAAGAGATATTAGGCATATTGCCAGAAACGCGCGACAAGCAATACGACGTAATGGAAATCATTAAGCGTATGGTCGACAATTCAGAGTTTGAGGAGTATAAGGAGAAGTATGGCCAGTCTATTGTATGCGGCTTAGCCCGTATTGATGGTTGGGCTGTGGGTATTGTTGCAAACCAACGTAAGGTGGTAAAAAGCAAAAAAGGCGAAATGCAGTTTGGCGGGGTTATCTATTCTGACAGTGCCGACAAAGCTGCTCGTTTTATAATGAACTGTAACCAGAAAAAAATACCATTGGTGTTTTTGCAAGACGTAACCGGCTTTATGGTGGGTTCACGTTCTGAACATGGTGGCATTATAAAAGACGGGGCTAAAATGGTTAACGCTATGGCAAACTCTGTAGTGCCTAAGTTTACCGTAGTTATGGGTAACTCTTACGGTGCAGGTAACTACGCTATGTGTGGCAAGGCTTACGACCCGCGTTTTATGCTGGCATGGCCTACCGCACAAATAGCTGTTATGGGCGGTGCACAGGCTGCTAAAGTTTTGCTTCAAATAGAAGTAGCCAGCCTTAAAGCTAAAGGCAAAGAAGAAATTACCAAAGAAGACGAAGCTGCTTTGCTTAAAAAGATTACCGATAGCTACGAGAAATCAACATCGCCATATTATGCAGCATCGCGCCTTTGGGTTGATGCTATTATAAACCCATTAGACACCCGCAAGTGGTTGTCAATGGGTATTGAAGCGGCTAACAACGCCCCTATTACCCGTCCGTATAACGTTGGCGTTATCCAAACATAATTGAAAAAAGTCCTTTACATAAGTTATGATGGCATGACTGACCCATTGGGACAGTCACAGGTGATACCCTATTTACAAGGCTTAAGT
>JBIPNX010000093.1:0-7250 GCA_044378145.1 Flavobacteriales bacterium
TCCTGCATCAGGCAAAGTAATAGGCTCCTATTTTCAGTCGCTAATCAGTGATTTTCCATATATCAAGATATTGGTTGCAGGTCCTCAGGTTTCCATGCACTTGGTTAACCCTGTTAAGGGGGTTACATATTTTAGCCAGATTGACGATTTTGTATCCTTTTTAGATAAAAATCACCACTCTAATTAAGACATAAAGTCACCTCTTTATTTGTTTTAGATTCTTTTTTTAAGGGCATAAGCTTCTTAAACATCTGCTATTGTTGTATATACATCAATTTGTTTATTATTGTATTATATATGTTAAACAAATAGATGTATCTGTTTATATGTTTGGCAAGATTATTGTTGCAACATAAATAGTTTAAATTACTATTAATAATATCGACAAATTGTTTTGCATGTAAACTTTTTGTTTATATTTGTATAGGATTTTGTTAAACAAAAATGCACCTTATGTCAAATCCGGAATTCAATAAACAAGTTTTAGCTTTCTCTAACCAGCTACGATATTTTGCTTTAAGCCTTACATCTAATGATGAGCAAGCTAAAGACCTTTTGCAGGAAACTATGCTTAAAGCAATGGTTTACCGCGATAAGTTTGCCGACTCTACCAACCTAAAAGCTTGGTTGTATACTATAATGAAGAACATCTTTATCAATAATTACCGCAGGGCTGCTAAAACCCGCACTATTGTTGATGGTACTAAAGACCTTTATTATATGAACCTGCCACAGGTTGCTAGTGCAAGGGTGGCTGAGTCAAAAATTAACGAGAAAGAAATATATAAAGCTATAGAGGCTTTGGAAGAAGAATACAAAATACCTTTTGAAATGTATTTTGACGGATATAAGTATAAAGAGATTGCTGAACACTTAGACCTGCCAATAGGCACAGTGAAAAGCCGTATTTTCCTTGCACGCAAGCAACTTATGCATGTGCTGGTAGACTTGAAATAGCGCGTAAGTTATTAACATATTTTGTATTGAAGCCTCGATAGTTCGGGGCTTTTTTGTTTGTTAATAGTACTTTTAGAGGTGTTTGGGCTGGCAAATTAGATGTAAGAAATTGTTGAAAATTTGCAAATAATAAATATATTTTGTATGTTCGTATAAGTTTAGTGATTTAACCCAAAAATTACTCTATGAAAAACTTTTACAAATTATTACTTGCATTTTCACTTACAATCTATGCTCTTGGTGCCAATGCACAGGGCATGATAAATAACGGAGCCCGTATTGTAGTGCAGAGCGGAGCTAACTTAATTGTTAGCAATGGAGGCTATACAAATGGTGCAAGCGGCCTTATTGATAACGAAGGCACCATTAAAGTTGATGGAGACTGGACAAACAATGCCTCTAACAGCGTGTTTACATCAATTAACACAACCGGCCTGGTTGACTTAAATGGAAACTCTGCACAAAGCATAGGAGGTACCAACCCAACAAACTTTGAACAGTTGACTGTTTCCGGTACAGGTACTAAAACCTTAAACGTTAATAATACTCAGGTGTATTACCTGTTTACTGTTGATGGTATATTAAGCCTTAATAGCAATAGGTTGATAATTGAAAACAACTCGGTTGCAGCTATTCAACAAAATACTCCCTTTAGTTCTAAGCACGTTTTGTCTGAAACTACAGATGGCTTATCTAAAATACAATGGAATATAGGCAATGCCCCTAATGGCAACAGCTATGTGTTCCCTTTTGGTAATGCCGCCGGCGATGATATAGGTTTTACTTACACTGTAACAACATCAGGCACACAATCAGGGGTTGGTAGCATTGCATTATCAACTTACCCTACCGCTACAAACAATACTCCTTATGTTGGACCTGTAGCTAATATGAACTTTGAAGATGTTGGTCCCCCAAGCGGCAATGGCACTTTAGCTACACTAGACCGTTTTTGGACAGTTGACCTTAATAACTATACCACACTACCGGTATCAACACAAATATTTAAGTATGCTGATACTGATTTGAATACAGGGGGGAATACTTATTTAACTGAATCGAACATACAGGCTCAGTTTTGGGACCCTACTGCAAGTGGCGGATCTGGTGGCTGGAGGGGACCTGACTATTTTGCAGGTACCAATTCAAGCAACATAGCTAATAACACATTAACAATTACAAACATTAACAAATCGGGGCCATGGGCGTTGCACGATGGTGTTTCCGGTGGAAATTCTCCATTGCCTATTACCCTAGTTGATTTTAAAGGAACCTGTAATACCGATAATATAACCGTTACCTGGACAACAGCTTCTGAAACCAATAACGATTATTTTGAAGTACAACGCAGTGTTGATGGAACCAGCTACTCTACAATAGCAGTTGTAGATGGTGCAGGCAATAGCAACACCATGCTAAACTATAGCTATACCGATTTTAGCCCTAATGCTACCGGTTCATACTACCGTTTACGCCAAACAGACTACAATGGCCAGTTTGAGGCATTCCCTCCTAAGTACGTTCGTTGTTCTGATAGTCCTGTAAACACTGTTGGTTTATACCCTAACCCAACAGATAACCTGGTTAATGTTACTGTTAACCTACACAGCGGCGACTACGGTTCAATATTGGTGTACAACTCGGTTGGCCAACTTATTTCTAACGATTACCATGTGTTTGATGCCGGTATGACTGTTCTGCCAATCAACACATCGGCCCTTGCGCAAGGCCATTACTTTGTAGATATTAAATTACATGACACTACCTTACCGGTACAAAAGCTTGTAATTACACGATAGTTTTTTCTTGGGTTAAGTTTTCATAGTTTTGAAAAGGCCGGATTCGTAACCCGGCTTTTTCTTTTTATATTAGTTGCTGCCATGAATGATAAACCCAAAGACAATTTCTCTGCCCAGGCCCACTTGTATGCAATATACAGGCCTGTGTATCCCCAGGCATTATACAATTACCTGTATAGCCATATAAAAGAATTTGATAACGCTTGGGATTGTGCAACAGGCAACGGACAGGTAGCCATAGAGCTGGCTAAGTGCTTTGAAAATGTGTACGCAACTGATATCAGCCAAAAACAATTGGATAATGCATCGGCTAAAGACAATATCCACTACTCGTTGCAGCGTGCAGAAGAAACAACCTTTGCCGACAACTTTTTTTCGCTAATAACCGTTGCACAGGCATTACACTGGTTTAAGTTTGATGCCTTTAATGCAGAGGCGAAAAGAGTACTGAAACCCAATGGTGTGCTAGCTGTTTGGTTATACGATGTATTGAGTGTTAATGCGGATGTCGATAAGTACTTTACTCATTTCTATAAGGTAACTACAGACCCATACTGGGATCCTGAAAGGGCGTATATTGATGAGCATTACAAGTCAATACCTTTTCCTTTTTCTGATGTAGAAGAGGCGGAATTTTCAATTGATGTAGCATGGGATATAAAGCAGTTTGAAGGCTATTTGAACACATGGTCGGGAGTACAGAAATTTATTGACGCCAATAATTATAACCCTGTAGATGGGTTGATAGAAGAGATAAAGCCTTTTTGGTCTGAAAATGAAATATTTACAGTAAAATTTCCGTTGTACCTAAAGCTTGGAATTAATAAGTAATTACTATTTTGCACCCAAATAACATAACTATGAGAAAGATTTTTTTCCTATTCCTATTACTTTCACCGGTGTTGCTAAACGCCCAGGACCGTGGAGACCAGGCTTATATTGTTAAGCCGGGTAGCATGTATACTACGTATAAGTTTAGCCCCGAAGACGAAGACAAAATTATTGGTGTGGTGGGTAACGATGAGTTTGACCGCATTGATGCCAGCTGTCGCGAAACCGCCTGGCCCGATGGAATGAGCAACCTGACCGCCTTTTTTGATAACGAAGAACAGATAAAAAAATACACCGTTTACTTTGTTTGCCGCTTTTCAGATAATAAAGTGCTATTGCGTGTTCCGGCAGGTGAAAACAAACTAATGGCATCGCACATGCGCCCCGATAATACCATTTACTTTATTATTGGCGAAGATGGGGTTGTGTTTGACAAGCCATCTTCTGGTAACAGCGGCGGTGGTAGTGGCGTGTCTGTTAGCAATTTTGGCGACTTATACTCAACTTACACCTTTAGCCCATCTGACGAGAGCGACATTAAAGACGCTGTTGGAAGTGCTATGTTTAAAGAGATTAAAACGTATGCCCACGAAGATAACTGGCCATCGGATATCAGTGGTTTTGACGACCGTCAGACTAATCGCCCTAAAATGTATGATTACAATGTAGAGCTGGTATGCCGTTTTGGCGATGCTAAAGTTGTTTTAAAAGCCCCGGTTAGCAATAATGCCCACATGAAAGGCGGCATGAAGCTAACCCACGATATATACTTTATCATAGGTGAAACAGGTGTGGACTTTGCCGGTTCAGGTAATGATGTTGTAGCACCGGTAAAATCAAGCGGAGGTAAATTTACTCTCGGAGGCTCTGTTACGGTTATCAACTTTGGCGATATGTATTCTACTTACACTTTTGAGCCGAGTGATTCTAAAGATATTATTGATGCCGTGGGCCGTGCAGTTTATACTGATATTGCTAAGTATGCCAGGGAAGAAAACTGGCCATCAGCTATCAGCGCTTTTGACGACCGCCAAACCAACCGCCCTAAAATGTACAACTACAAAGTAGAGTACGTTTGCAGCTTTGGCGATAAATCAATTATCAAAGCCCCAATGTCGAAAAACGGCCACATGTCGGGCGGAATGAAGCTTAGCCACGACATCTACTTCGTAATAAACACAAGCTCTATAGAAGCTAACTAATAGCAGCCAACGCTTCGGCAACTGTTTTTACAGGCGCCTGGCACGAGTTGTTTTGACAAACATATACCAGGGTTTCTCCCTGTTTTTGGCGCCCCTTGAATATATCAAGGGGTTCGCTTTTTATAGCGGCAGCCAGTAATGTATTGGGCAGGTATGCTGAATTTACTTCTGATGCATATTCAAGTGCTTTATCGCCTGTTATTACTACTTCGTAAAAAGGCTTTGCTAATTGCAGCGCCAGCAAGCCCCAGTTAGAATATCCCCCGCCATATCCCGGCATATCTTCTGCTATATTGTTAAGCATTTGTATGGCCGTGTCGCGATATTTTATAGTTCCTGTTAGCTGGTAAATGGTATATAAACTCCTTGCCAGTACCGAGTTTGAGGCCGGTATAACATTGTCGTGTACCTCCATTTTACGGGCAATCAAATCGGTTTGGGTAGCCGGGGTAAAAAAGAACATGCCCGTTTGCTCATCGGCAAATTGTGTATAGCAACTCTCTGCCAATACCATTGCCTTATTTATATATTCTGCATCAGATGTATTTTCGTACAAGGCAATGTAGGCATCAATAGCAAAACAATAATCTTCTAAAAAGCCGGGAATGGTGCTGCGGCCTTCTTTGTAGTTATGGTATAGCAGCCCCTTGCTGTGGTTATATTTTTCTTCAAACACCTGCATAGCCGCAACGGCTTTATCTAAATAGGTTTTAGTGCCAAGGTATTTATATGCATCTGCATAAGCACGTATCATTAATGCATTCCATGATGCAAGGCATTTATCATCTAATCCCGGACGGATGCGTTTGCTGCGTTCAGCCAATAAAAGGGTTTTCCAGTTGCTGACTTTTTCTTTTAAATCTTCAACAGATAAACCGTGCTTTGTGGCTATGGTTTGTTCATCGTCTTTACGGAGTAATATATAATTGCCATGCTCCCACAAGCCTTCTAAATTTATGTTGAAGTAATCGGCAAATACATTGAAATCGTTTCCAAGTAAAGCGGTAATCTCTTCTTTCTTCCACACATAAAATTTGCCTTCTTCGCCTTCGCTATCGGCATCTAGCGCAGAGTAAAACAACCCTTCGGGCGATGTTAATTCCCGCTCAATAAAACCAAGCGTTTCATCAACTACCTCTTTGTATAATTTAATGCCTGTAGCCTTGTAAGCCTCGGCGTATAATGATACCAACTGGGCATTATCATACAGCATTTTTTCAAAGTGCGGCACCTTCCAAAACCCATCAACCGAGTAGCGTGCAAATCCACCGCCAATCTGGTCGTAAATGCCACCGTATGCCATTTTGGTAAGGGTAAGGTTTACATGCTTAAGCAAGCCCTCGTTCTTATACAGCGTGGCATAGCGCAGCAAAAACAAATAGTTGTTCGGTAACGGGAATTTAGGCGCACGCGATGGTCCTCCTTCTACATTGTCCATGCTATGCATCCACGTAGCAACGGTATCATTTAAAATGCCTTCCCAGTTATTATCTGTAGTTGAGTTTTTAATGGCCAACCCACTTAATGCAACGCCTTCAGTTAGCTTAGCGGCATAATCTTCTGCACGTTCCCGTTCGTAGGTAAATATCTCAGCCATCTGTTGTAAAATAGCCATCCAGTTCTCTTTTGGAAAGTACGTGCCTCCGTATATCGGGCGACCATCGGGTAATGTAATACAGTTTAACGGCCAACCGCCACGCCCTGTCATAAGTTGCACAGCGCTCATATAAACCTGGTCAATATCGGGGCGCTCTTCGCGGTCTACTTTTATGTTGATGAAGTACTCATTCATTAAAGCAGCCACCTCTTCGTTTTCAAAACACTCGCGCTCCATAACATGGCACCAGTGGCAGGCAGAATAGCCCACGCTAACCAGCAGCATTTTATTTTCAGCCTTTGCTTTGGCTAATGCTTCCTCGCCCCAGGGGTACCAGTTTACTGGGTTGTATGCATGCTGCAGCAGGTACGGACTGGTTTCGTTAATGAGTTTATTGGTGTGTTTTTGTTCCGATGACATTTTATAATCTACCTAAACCAAATCAAAACTATCTCCCTTTTCAGGTATTTCAATATTTTTAAAATCGATAGCAATTAGTTTTTCTTTAAATGCCTGTTGAGCATCGTACTCACCGTGTACTAAGAAAAACCGTTTTACTTTTTTAGGGTTTTGCGGTTTTAGCCAATCAAGCAATTCAGTATAGTCGGCATGGGCGCTAAAGGCTTGCAATTCTTCTATCTGGGCTTCTACCGGGTATTCCTCGCCAAATATCCGCACTCTCTTTTCTCCTTTTAGTAACCTGTCGCCAAGGGTATTAGCGGGCACAAAACCAACTATAAGTATGGTATTGCGCTTATCGCGGATATTGTTTTTTATATGGTGCTTTATACGGCCTGCTTCCATCATACCCGATGATGATATAATTATACACGGCTCATCTAAACTGTTTAAGGCAATAGACTC
>JBIPNX010000094.1:0-7167 GCA_044378145.1 Flavobacteriales bacterium
TCTTTGCCAAGCTGATATGCTCAAACGGGATAGATGAAAAGGAGATTGATGCCCGCACATCAGATGCCATTGCATTAGCTATCCGTTTTAACGCACCTATCCACACGTTCGAGTTTATTTTGTCATCTGCAGGTATTGTATTAGATACCGAAGGCGAAGAGCAAAGCCTGAGCAAAAGCTTTACAACAGGCATGGGCAGCAGCGAAGATGAAGAAACTGAAACTGTGCTAAAGGCCGGCGAAAGCGAGTTTGCCAAATATACTAACGATGAGCTTAAGGCTATGCTTAAATTAGCCATTGAAGAAGAGGCGTATGAAAAAGCATCGCGCATACGCGACGAGTTAAATAACCGAAAATAACACTCTGTTGGAAAGATTTACCGGACTTATAGGCGTAGCGTTAATCCTTGGCATTGCATTTTTAATGTCTAAGGGCCGCAAAAACATTAATTACCGTGTTATCTTATCGGGCCTGGCTCTGCAATTGGCGCTGGCCTTTTTCATTTTAAAAACCGACCTGGGGCAGGAAATGTTTGCCACCCTTGGTGGTTGGATCCGCAAACTTTTAGAACTGTCTGATAAAGCCGGAAACTTTGTTTTTGGTGTCTTGGTTGATGGTAAATCTATGGCCGAAGTGTTTGGCCCTGCCAAGTCGTTCATCTTTATATTTAAGGTAATGCCGACGATTATATTCGTGTCGGTTTTGGTGAGTATGGCTTACCATGTGGGCCTAATGCAACGCATAGTTTCTGTTATAGCCCGCGGGGTTTACTACCTTATGGGTGTTAGCGGCAGCGAGGCTTTGAGCAACGTAGCCAGCGCCTTTGTTGGGCAGGTTGAAGCTCAGATTCTTATTAAGCCTTATGTACCAACCATGACTAGGTCAGAGCTTTTAGCTTCCATGTCGGGCTCTATGGCCTGTATTGCTGGTGGTGTAATGGCAGTGTATATAGGCATGGGTGTTCCTGCTGAATACCTGTTGGCAGCCAGTATTATGGCAGCTCCGGCATCATTGGTTATCTCTAAAATTGCGTATCCTGAAACTGAAGAATCGGAAACTAAAGGCAAGGTTACTTTAGAAGTTAAAAAGACTCATGCTAATCTGTTAGATGCTATATCGCACGGCGCTTCTGACGGTATGAAGATATCTATTAACGTAGCGGCTATGCTGTTAGGCTTTCTGGCTCTTATCTATTTAACTGATGTAATATTCCACCAGCTGGGCCATGGCTTGGTATGGTGCGGCTTAACGGTAGAGCGTGTTGGCTACGACTTGAACACACTTGATCTTAAAACCATACTGGGTACTTTATTTGCCGGCTTTGCATGGTGCATGGGAGTGCCCGCGCATGATGTTTACAACGTTGGCACCCTGATGGGCGAAAAGCTTGTGGTAAACGAGTTTGTTGCCTATGGCGATATGACCGGCATGATGGCACGTGGAGAACTCTCTACCAAGGCAATTACCATTGCCAGTTTTGCACTTTGTGGTTTTGCTAATTTTAGCTCTATAGCCATACAAATAGGGGGCATTGGAGAACTAGCCCCAAGCCGCCGTACAGACCTTTCTCAACTGGGTTTCCGCGCATTGGTATGTGGTACATTGGCATCGTACTTATCAGCTACCATTGCGGGTATGCTTATAGACGTTGATTTCTTTATCCATTTTGGGTTTGTAACCCGCTATTGGGCACAAATAGCCTTTGGAGTAATTGGCGCTGCTATTCTGTACTCGTATGTGAAGAAGAGAGTGGCTAAGAAAGTGGAATAACCCTAGAAAGTAAACATCAAATTTCCGAAGAAATTCCAGATTAGGACCAGCAACGTGGCGCCTACTTTAGAAACGTAGAAGTTCTGGTTCCACCTATTTACCAATAGGTATATTATCAGGGTGTTCAGGCCCAATCCAACCAGCGATATAGAAAGGAATTTAAAGTACTGTTCCCATACTTCCGGGGCTGCACTTTGGAACGTCCACCAGCGGTTAAGCAAAAAGTTAGAGGTAGCGCCACACATATAAGCAATGCCATTAGCCAGGTACTTATTGATTTTGGCTTTTTCTTTCAACAGCCAGGTAATGCCAAAATCGACAATGGTGCCGCTTACGCCCACCACGCCAAACTTGACAAACTTGGTAATAAAAGCCGTTGTAAAAATATCGTTCATTGCCCTACCTTAGCGGGCGCAAAAATGGGGAAAATTATTGAATTTACCCCCTCCCTCATGCTAAACGCATGAGTACTCCCCCTTGGCAGGGGGAGAGCCGTTTGATAATTATGACAGTTACTGTAGAAGATATAATAAGCCTTTTTCATTCTAAGTTGGATGAGGTGTATGGTAGCAACGAGGTGGAAACCTTTGCCCGCCTTGCATTGGAGCAGTATTCTGCGGTGCCGTACGAAACCTATACCGCCTACAAGGACAAAGAGGTTAGCGATGGCAGCTACCTTGCCGCTATAGACAGGCTGTTGCAGCGCGAGCCCATCCAATATGTATTGGGTACCGCCTGGTTTTACGGCCTGCCGTTTAAGGTGAACAGTAATGTACTTATTCCACGCCCTGAGACCGAAGAGCTGGTAGACCTTATCATCAAAGAAAACCCTACTGCCCAGCGCATTGTAGATATATGTACAGGTAGTGGTTGCATAGCCATAAGCCTGAAGAAAAACCTGCCTAATGCCAGTGTTTGGGCTACCGATTTTATTGATGGAGCCTTAGGCGTTGCCAATCAAAATGCAAAGGCTTTAGAGGCCGATGTTATTATCATTAAGCACGATGCGTTAAGTGAGGATTATACTGACCTGCCAAATGATTGCGACGTTATAGTAAGCAACCCGCCCTATGTAAAAGAGAACGAGAAAGAGAGCTTAGAGCCGCATGTGTTGAACCATGAACCCCATACTGCGCTGTTTGTTCCAACCGATGATGCACTGCTGTTTTACAGGCATATTGGTACGGCTGTACTGGGCAAATTACGCAGTGGCGGTACCCTGTATTTTGAATGCCATACCGACCATGCAACCGAAGTGGCAAACCTTTTGCTTGCATTAGGGTATAAAAGTTGTAAAATTGTAAAAGATATGTTTGGCCGTGAGCGCATTGCGCAGGCCGTAAAAGAATAGAGCATGGCAGAAGAAAACACTGACGATAGGATATTAAAAGCATTTGCAGAAAAGGACTGGAACGAGATTAAGACATCAAACTCTTGGCAGATATTTAAAATAATGGCCGAGTTTGTTGATGGGTTTGAAAAACTGGGCAAAATAGGCCCTTGCGTTTCCATATTCGGGTCGGCACGGACTAAACCGGGGCATAAGTACTACCTATTGGCCGAGGAGATTGCTTCTAAGCTTACCAAAGAGGGCTATGGCGTTATTACAGGCGGCGGCCCGGGTATTATGGAGGCGGCCAACAAAGGCGCTAAAGAAGCTAAGGGTAAGTCTGTAGGTTTAAATATTGAGCTGCCACACGAACAGTATGCCAACCCTTTTGTAGACCCCGATAAACTTATATCCTTCGACTACTTTTTTGTGCGCAAGGTTATGTTTATGAAATATGCCCAGGGCTTTATAGTGCTACCCGGCGGTTTTGGCACGCTAGACGAGCTTTTTGAAGCCATTACCCTGATACAAACTAATAAGATTGGTAAGTTTCCGATAATATTGGTTGGCAAGGAGTTTTGGGGCGGGTTGTACGATTGGGTTAAAACCACCATGCTTGAAGCAGGCAACATTTCTGAACCCGATTTAGAGCTGTTTGCATTGGTTGATAACGCCGACGATGCCGTTAAAATCATCGACGACTTCTACAGCAAGTACTTGCTACGACCAAACTTCTAATAAATCAAAGAGCGAAATTGAAGCCCCGGTTATGCCGGGGTTTTTATTTTAAAAATGACAATGCGGATGTGGTTTCCTTTTACTTCAACAAACCCATATTCTTTATCATACCCATAAAATATTGTTGGGCTATTATTGGCTACAATATTGTCGTAGTCAGAGTATTTATATCTACCATCCATTATAGTAGCCCTAACACGTGTGGTGCTATCGTTAACAATATGCAAAAGACAAACTTTAGGAGTTAAACTTGGGCCATTACGCTCAGGGTACACAGTAGCAATAGAGTATAATGAATCATTATAATAAAATGTATTTAAAGGCATGATGCTATACCCTTCAAAAAGGCTTTTAGTGCCAAACATTATACTATCGTACTTTCTTTTATATTCCTTATAATCTTGATTTTCAATCTTTTGTAACCACCAATTACAGTGCAAAGAATCTGAGTTTCTTTTGGTCAGCTTGCTCGGGTCTTTGATCTCAATAATGTCGCTGCTACCTGATAGGTGTGCCAACGAGCTTGTTACAATGTAAGAACCGCTTGGCGATTTTATTACTGTATTAGGGCAAGTTGCAGGGCAGGTATACGTATTGCCCGTTAACCTATTATGAAAGAATATAGAACCACCCCATTCGCCTGCGCAGCAGCCACCTACATTATATAATGAGTCAACATAAGTTGGGTAGTTGACAATGTTTTGTGTGAGTTTACATTTAACCCATTTGTTCTTTACCAATTTATATGCCCCTTTTTGTGGACTGGAACAATAGAGCGTGTCATTATAAACACCATAATACATACCACCTAACCGGCTACCTTTTAAAAAATCAAATTGCTTTAAGGTGTTCAAATTATAGGCAACACTTTCATCTTCCCGGCTAATAAAAACAATACTGCCATTGAATATAAATTCTTGAGCAACATTTTCCAATGGAAGCTTTACCGAATCAATTTTCAATGTAAATTCATTGTGGCCTGTTAGGCTCTGTACATTATTTGTACAACCTATAAGGCAAATAACAGCAAGTATGGCTAATGTTGGTTTAAACATAAATGTAATACTAAGACTATAATTGAAAGTTTATTCTACATTCACAACAGTTGAATACGAATCATCAGTTGTAAATATCAGCAGAAAATAAACCCCCTTGGGCAGGGTATGGTGTATCGTAGTTTTATCAGCCGAATAACTAATATCAGTAACACTACAAACCTGGCCCATGCTATTGTAAATAAATACCTGTGGCTTGGTTTCACCTTCAATAATTAACACGCCTGTATTAGGGTTAGGGTAAATGTTTACCCCAACTCCATTTTCGTTTATACCATTAGGCTGAACAACCACATGCTCCGCATACGTTGCTGCCGATTGTATAGAGCAGCCCGCATCGTTAGTTATTTCTACCGTATAGGTTCCACTTTGGGTAATAATATAGGTGTTGCCGGTAGCATTGTTAATGGCCTGTCCTTCTAAATACCATTGGTAGGTAAAGGGGCTGTTTTCTACAAACAATGTATCGCCATTTTGCGATATGGAAGCATTTATATCGGGATAGGTAGCAATGGTAATACTTTGGTGGGTAACATTGCCGGCCGCGCCAACACTAGAGTAGGGGATAACGTAAATATCGTAAGGGCCCTGTGGGTTCCAAACTACTTTTATAGCGCCACCGTTGGGTGTTTGTTCAATTATCTGCCCACCGTTTACCTGCCAGCATTTGCGTACGCCGTTGGTATTGCTTGCCCAGTAGACACCTGTATCGCCCTCGCAAAGCTGCGTAGGCCCTACTATGGTGGCGTTTGTTGGCTGTAATAGTGGATACATAAACACCCGCATGCTATCAAGTATAGGGTCGTAAAACTCGGTAGGGCTGCCCGGCGCCCATGCGTTAAGCACGCAAATGCCCCATACGCAATGCCCTTGGCCTTCGTACGGAATAAACTTGGTAGGTATACCAACAGACTGTGCGCGTGCATTCAGCTCGCTTGAACCATCTACCGACTGCACTACAATGCTCGCCGAAAACGGAGAGCCTGAGTTAAAAGGTACTATAGGGTCGGTAGTGCCGTGGCTAGAAAATAGTATGGGCTTATCGTTAGCATCAATAAAATTCTTGTCTAACATGGCACCCCAGCAGTTTAGCACCGCCTTAACCTTATTGCTGTGGTGGTAGTTGTTGCCACTGCAGCTAAGGCATCCTAAATCGGGGTTAAAATTAGGAAAACCGCTTGCGTTGGCTTCGGGCGGTTTGTTGCTATCATCGGCATAGGCCATGTGCAATGCCCCGAATGAGCCCGCACTGCTGCCGCCTACAAATATGTAATTGGTATCAACCTTATACGTGCCGCTAAACTCTTTAAACCAACGCAGGGCGCTGCTCCAATCCTGCGCACCGCGGTAAATTGCACGTACCGCGCTGTTGTTGCTGGTAGCGTTTAAACCCTTGCGGTAGTTAATGCTGGCGGTAACGTAGCCGCGCTTGGCAAAATAATCGCACAAGCCTTGTATATCGCTATCGTCTTTAGTGCCGAAAATATATCCTCCACCAAAAGCAAAAATAATAAGTGGGCGCTTGGTGGCGGTATCGCCTACAGGCTGAAAGATGTCCATGGTAATATCCTCATTCACCGTTACAGCTTCGCTAACATACACCGCCGGAATAGCAGGCGCATTGGCAAACACCACATTGCTTTGCTTGGTAACGCTAAACTGTGGAACTAAATAGCGGTCTGTTGGGCATTGCGCCGATGCTGCAAAAAAGGTAATAACTACTATACAATTGGTTAACAGCCATTTCATACTGCAATATCTAAATTTTTAATATCATTTCATAATATCCATTGTTGACTAATTATCATGCTGAAAATTGACAAAGCCCTATCCACAGTCGTATCTTTGCAGTAAACCTAAAAACTATAAAAATGTGGCCTGCAAAAACTTACAATTTTATTACAACCCTGAGGGTTTTAGCTCTCCGCTACACAGGTGCGTTATTGTTCCAATATTCATAAGAACGGTCGCACCCCTCTCTTAAGAATAAGAGAGTGGCAGGGAGAGTTGTGAAACGAGGAAAAGCAATTGCAAAAACTCAAAATTTTATTACAACAGAAACCTTTTTGGGCAGGTTAGATTAAAAAGACCGAAACGGGAGTTATTAGACGTCTGACAATGCAAGTGACGGGTATTGCAAAAACGTTAAATTTTACTACAACAGCAGGCCTTTCCCGACCTTTGCTCTCCAACCTCTGAACCCTGAATTAAAAATCTTTCAACAACCCTATGAACCTGTTAAAATAATGACTACTTTTGCGCCCTGAAATAAAG
>JBIPNX010000095.1:0-7164 GCA_044378145.1 Flavobacteriales bacterium
TATACCACCAGTGGTCTTTCTCCACTGCCGCCATGCGCTTATATTCTTCGGGGTTGTTAAGCATGGAATGATTTTTTAGCCGCTTTAAATTCCTTTTGTAACTGCCTTGTTTTTAGTTTGAAAACAATTGCCGAAACAAGTAAAACCAAAAACAACACTACACATAAAAACATAAGGCAAATAAAGCCTGTAAATATGCCGAAATTGGCATTGCCAACCGGTTGGTCTGACATGATAGAAGCCATTGCAAAAAACCAAAACACCGGTACAAGAACCGCCAACAACAACATCATTGCATACTTATGCTTTCCACTATCCATCATAGATAATGTTGTGCCCGTTAAACGGCTGTAATCGTAACGCGAGGGGATAAGGCTTGGCTTATGCTCTACCACCACAAAACTATACTTTGGCGACAGCTGAAAAATCAACCCGTCTAAATACGTTCCTCTTGTTTGTATTTCTAATACCTCATCCAGGAATTTACGGCTGAAAACTTTAAAGCTAGACAAATACAGCCTGAATGGTTTGCCAATAAAAAATACGGCTAATAGATTACTCATCCAGCTAACCAGGTTGCGGTCTTTGCTGTGCATTTTTTCGCTGTACCGCGCATACACCACATCGTAGCCTTTCTCAGCTTCGGCCAATAGTTTTACAATTTCAGCAGGGGGATTTTGTCCATCATCATCAATAATGGCAACATAGTCGCCGGTAGCATGATTCAGTCCGCACATTACCGCGTTAAACTCGCCTACATTTTTTGTCAGCGATATGGCCTTTATATTGGAGTGTTGTTTCGCTAAATCGAATAGTACCTCTTCGCTGTTATCGCTACTTCCATCATTCACCAATACCAGTTCAAAATCGAGGTGCGAGAGCGCAGTAAAGCAATCATCCACCACCGTATTAATTGTGGTAGCGCTATTGTACACAGGTATAACGACAGATAACTTCATTTTTTTGTCCCCCTCTTCCCTCGGGAGAGGGGTAAGGGGTGAGGGCGGGTGAGGTAACGCGGTAAATTTACTATCTTTAGCCCTTGTATATCAAAATCAATATGTTTCGTAGCCTCTTTTTATTTGTTTTTGTACTGGCATCTACGGCAGCTATTGCCCAGCCTACCTTTCCGTTTAATGGCGTTAACAACGAAAAGCCTATTTACACGGCTTTTACCAACGCCAATATTTTTACCGACTATCAAACCCTGCTAACCAATGCAACGCTGTTGGTTAAAGACGATAAAATTGAGGCCATTGGTACCAACATTACCCTGCCCAAAGGCACAATAGTGTACAACCTTAAAGGCAAATACATATACCCTGCGTTTATTGATTTATGCAGCAACTACGGCATGCCCGAGGTTAAGCGCGGCGAATATACCGGCAACCAATTCCTGTCTAACAGCAAAACATCTACCAACTGGAACCAGGCCGTTAAGCCCGAAATAGATGCTATTTCTTTATTCGGTGTTAATGCTAAAGATGCTTCAGACCTTCGTAAGGTCGGCTTTGGGGCCGTGCTTACCCAACAGGCCGACGGTATTTTCCGTGGCACATCGGCCATGGTGGCCCTGGGCGACGGTAAGGTAAATGAGCAAATAATAAAAGACAAAGCAGCTACGGGTTACTCGTTCAGCAAAGGGGTTTCTACACAAGATTACCCTTCATCACTAATGGGCAGCATTGCCCTTATGCGCCAATCGTTTTACGATGCCGAATGGTATGCCAAGGGTGGAAATAAAGAGGAGTTCAACCTATCGTTAAACGCCATCAATACCAACAAAAAACTGCCTGCTTTTTTTGATGTAAACGACAAGTTTAGCATTATGCGTGCCGATAAAATAGGCGACGAATTTGGCATTCAGTTTATAATTAAAGGCGGTGGCGATGAGTACCAGCGCGTTGACGAAATAAAAACTACAGGCGCACCTATTATCCTTCCCGTAAACTTTCCAATGGCATTTGACATTAGCGACCCCGATGCGGCATCGTTGATACAGCTTACCGATATGAAACACTGGGAGCTTGCTCCTACCAATGCCGCCACGGTTGATAAAGCGGGCATTACGTTTGCATTTACCGCTGCGGGATTAAAAGAGCCTGCGGGCTTTTTACGCAACGTGCGCAAAACGGTTGAGTATGGTCTGCCATACAAAGCGGCTATAAAAGCTCTTACGCAAACCCCTGCCAGCCTTGCCGGTGTTAGTGATATGCTGGGCGATTTGAAACAAGGCAAACTGGCCAGTTTTTTAATTACTACCGATAGCCTTTTTACCCGCACAACCGCCGTTGCCGAAACATGGGTAAACGGCAAACGCTACGTTCAGGAAGATGCTACCATGTCGGCACTACGAGGTTCGTACAACGCTACTATTAAGACAGAGAATGGTACTAATGTTCCGTTTGCTGTAGTAATGCGCGGCACGTCGGCAAAACCAATCGCCGAAATCAGGCGCGACAGCCTACACTATGATATTGAAGTTCGCCGCGATAATAACATGCTTACCGTATCGGGCAACATAAAGAAACTGGGCATAGACGCTACCTTTACTTCTAACGTTTACATTATAACTACCGATGCCGATAACCACGCTTCTACATTATCGGGCCGCGGTGTTTTATCTAACGGTAGCAACATAACGTTTGATGCCGCTTTTGTAAACGATACCATCAAAATAAAACGCGACACCTTTAAACTGAAAACGGTTGAAGGAAAATCGTGGTTCCCTTTTGCACCGTATGGCTCAACAGAGAAAGCCAAGCCTGCAACCTATCACATTAAAAACGCTACCGTTTGGACTAACGAAAGCCAGGGCAAACTGGAAAATGCCGACGTGGTTATTACCAACGGCAAAATTACTGCCGTAGGCAAAGGCCTTGCAACACCAAGCGGGGCAACAGTTATAGACGGTACAGGCAAACACGTTACGCCGGGTATTATTGATGAACACTCGCACATTGCCATTAGCCGCGGGGTAAATGAGGGCGCACAAAGTGTATCGTCTGAAGTGCGTATTGGCGATGTTGTAAACCCTGATGATGTAAACATATACCGCCAGTTATCGGGCGGGGTTACTGCCGCGCAACTGTTGCACGGTTCTGCAAACTGTATCGGCGGACAATCGGCTATTATTAAGCTGCGCTGGGGTATGCCTGCTGAGGATATGAAGATAAAATCGGCTCCCGGTTTTATAAAATTTGCCCTTGGCGAAAACGTAAAACAATCTAACTGGGGCGACCATCAAACGGTACGCTTTCCGCAAACACGTATGGGTGTTGAGCAAACATTTAAAGATGCGTTTACCCGCGCCAAAGAGTACAACAAGCTGTGGGATGTGTACAATTCAACTAAAACAACTAAGAACGTTACCGCGCCCCCACGCAGGGATTTAGAGCTTGATGCATTGGTTGAAATCCTGAACAAAAAGCGTTTTATCACCTGCCACTCGTATGTACAGTCTGAGATTAATATGTTGATGAAACTGGGCGATACGCTTGGCTTTAAAGTAAACACCTTTACACATAT
This sequence comes from Flavobacteriales bacterium, assembly GCA_044378145.1. GTDB lineage: Bacteria > Bacteroidota > Bacteroidia > CAMBQF01 > CAMBQF01 > CAMBQF01. The sequence goes on from JBIPNX010000095.1 coordinate 3,529, forward strand.
TTTAGAAGGCTATAAGCTGGCTGATAAAATGGCAAGCCGCGGCATTGCAGGTTCTACTTTTTCTGATTGGTGGTCGTATAAATATGAAGTGATGGATGCCTCTCCATTTAATGCCACGCTTATGACCAAAGCAGGCGTTTTAACGGCTATAAACTCTGACGATGCCGAGATGGCCCGCCGCCTTAACCAGGAGGCAGGAAAAACCGTTAAATATGGCAAACTGGGCGAAGAAGATGCCCTTAAGCTGGTTACCCTTAACCCTGCTAAAATGCTTCACATAGATGATATTTGCGGTAGCCTTAAACCGGGCAAAGATGCTGACGTGGTAATATGGAGCGATAATCCGCTTTCTATTTACGCACGCGCCCAAAAAACATTTGTAGACGGGGTATTGCTGTACGATATTGAAGCCGATAAAAAACTACGCGCCGACCTTAAAACCGAGCGTACACGTTTACTTGGCAAAATGGCCGAAGCAGCCAAAAAGGGCGAGAATACCCGCAAACCCGAAGGCAAACCGGAACGCTTTTTCCATTGCGGTTCTGTTGGCGAAGACGGCGAGCTAAACGATAAAGAGAATTTGCATTAATAAAAAAGCCCCGTCGAAAACGGGGCTTTTATTTTTTAGCCCCTCTCCCTTGGGGGAGGGGGTTGGGGAGGGGTGAATTAATTTTTCACATCTCCCAGCATTCCTTTCAAGCCGGTGATGATGTTTACCTCCACAGCATCGTGGTTACGCAGGGCTGCTAAATAGTCTGATATATAATCGGTAAGGTGCACTAAGTACAGTGCTTTCTCAATATCGCTGGTGCCTTCTGCCCAAATATCAATAATAGTACCTGTGCAACGGGTGGCCACTTCGCGGGTATATTCAATGCGGTGTGTGTTGCGGAAGTATTCGTCTTTGTGGCGCAGGAAAATAACAGCAAGGCTTTCGTTCACATCACGCCAGCCAACTAGTTCGTTATGGTTCATTTCAGGAATAACGTGGTGCCAGCAAAGTATTTTAGAATTCTCGTTCAACTGTTGGCGGAAACGTACTGCAACGCCCTCATAACCCGGGGTTGCATAAATAACAGGTAGCTTGCCGTTAAGCGATTTAGCAATTGCCATCGCTTTTTCGCGGATGCTGTCGCCCTGTGTTTCTAGCAGTTGATACGCTTTTTCAAGCTCTGCTTCGTAGTAATTATCAATAAACCCGTTAAAGGACAAGACAAAAAACAACTGTGTTAACGAGTAGCCCAGGCACGCGCGTGGTGGCATTCCACTGGGAATTTCTATCAGGTCAAGGCCTTTTTCTTTAGCAAAAGCTGCAATTTTTCCGCCCGATGTTACGCATACTATTTTCGCCCCCTTGTTATAGGCCAACTCAAGTGCCTGCAGGGTTTCTTCAGTATTGCCGGAGTATGATGAAATAATCACCAACGTTTTTTCGCCAACAAAAGCAGGGATAAAATATTCTTTGTTAACGGTAACAGGCAGGCTGCACTTTGATGCTATAAGCTCGGCGGCAATGGTGCCACCAATACCCGAACCGCCAAGGCCCGATATAAGTATGTTCTCTATTCCAACCGATGGTTTGGTAAGTTGTGCCGCACGGCCTATAGCTAATGCTTCTTTTACCTGCGCAGGAAAACCATCTATCAATTCTGTCATTGTCATAATTACGCGTACTAAAATTTACGGCAAAAGTAAGCTAAAAAACAGAAGCCATTGATTTTGCGGCGGCAAGATTTTTTATACCCGCATTAAACCATTGTTCCAACTTTAAGTCATATCAATCAGCATGATTGATCTACCCAAACTAAATGAGTACCTGCAGCTGTTTAAGGAACTAACCTTAGAAGATGCTAAATTCTTTTTCACCCTAACCCGGCAACGCCATCTAAAGGCTGGCGAACTGTATGTGCAGGCCGGCGATATGCACCGCAAGGTCTCGCACATAAATCGGGCTTAATGCGTGCTTATGTTATTGATGAAAACGGCGAGGAGGCAACCATATTCTTTAGAAAAGAAGAACACCAGATAGCGCCCTACGACTGCATTTTTGCCGACAAACCTTCGCGCATGTTCATTGAAGCGTTTGAAAACACTACGCTTATAGAAGTTGATTACGATAAGCTGCAAGACTTTATGGCCCGCCACCCGCAGTACGAAAAGGCAAGAAAACACTTTCACCAAAAGTTGCTAATGGAATCGTTTTTGCGGATAGAAAATTTTATCCTACACCCTCCTTTGCAGCGCTACCAAAGGTTTGTAAAAGATAACCCCGACCTGGTGCAGCGTGTTCCGGATAAGTATTTAGCCAGCATTTTAGGCATAACCCCGGGCTCATTAAGCCGTATACGCAAGCGTATAAAACAAAAAGGTAAAAGTTAACCATTGTTAATTTTTATGCCGGAATATATCCCCATCTTTGTTAAAATAGATGGGTATAAAATGAGTATAAGTGCCAAATAAACAGGCAAAAATGTATTATATTAGTCTATTATTTAACGCTATGATTTCAGGCTTAAAACGTACAGTAATTTTAGGCGCTTTATTTATTGCCTCAGTAGGTATTGTAAACGCGCAAACAGCTCCAACATGGTCGGCCGATGTGGCTTCCATTGTTTATAATAAATGTTCGAGCTGCCACCATGCGGGCGCAATAGGACCATTCCCGCTAATGTCGTACAACGATGCGTTTGTGCAGGCTTCGGGTATTGAGGCTTCCGTTTACGACAACCGTATGCCCCCCTGGCCTCCCGATGCAAGCTACCGTCGCTTTGCGCATGAGCGCCTGCTTTCTTCCGACGAAAAAACAAAGATATTAGATTGGGTTTCCAATGGTGCGCCCGAGGGAAACCCAAACACCGCCCCCGCCCCGCCGGTATTTACCAGCAACTGGCAAATTGCAAACCCCGACCTTACCCTTAAAATGCCCGATTATTTTTCTGAGGCAAGCTCTTTTGATATGTATAAATGTTTTGCCATACCAACCGGCGAAACACAAAACAAGTTTATCAAGTCAATAGAGGTTGTGCCCGGCAACAGGTCTGCCGTGCACCATGTGCTTGTTTTTCAAGACGATAGCGGCGAGTGCCTTCAGTTGGATGCCAACTGGCCAGGCCCCGGTTATACCAATTATGGGGGTGCCGGAAGCAACAATGCAACCCTTGTTTATGCATGGGTTCCGGGCTCTGAGCCGTTTACCACGCCAAACGGCTTTGGCATTAAGCTTAATGCAAATTCAGCATTGGTTATGCAAATACACTACCCGTCGGGCACTGCTGGTTCATTAGATAGCACGCGGGTAAACATAACCTACACCAGTGGTAACGTTCGCGAAATTTTTATTGCTTCGCCGCTAAACCATGCTAACATTACCAATGGGCCGCTAAGCATTGCTGCAAATACCGTTAAAACCTTTTATCAGGAATATACTGTACCGGCCAACGTAACCGGCTTTAGCGTAGCACCGCACATGCACCTTATTGGCCGCAGCACAAAAATTTATGCCATCCCACCGGTTGGAGATACCATTCCACTAATAAACATACCCGATTGGAATTTTTCGTGGCAGGGTGCTTATGAATTTCAATATGCGCAGCCGCTGCCTGCAGGCACCGTTATACGCTCTGAAGTAACTTATGA
>JBIPNX010000096.1:0-7021 GCA_044378145.1 Flavobacteriales bacterium
TACCCACAATACCGTTTGGTGGAAGTTTAAAGTTTAAGTCTTCGTATAGTAAACGGTCGCCAAAGCCTTTAGATACCCCAATGGCTTCAATAACCTCGTTACCAAGGCGTGGGCCCACCGGGATAAACATCTCCAGTTTTTCCTCTTTCGATTTTACATCTTCACCGGCCATACGCTCATAAGCCTGTAAACGGGCTTTGCTCTTGGCCTGGCGTGCCTTGGGCGACATGCGCACCCATTCCAGCTCGCGGGCAAGGTTTTTCTGGCGCTTGCTTTCGGTTTTCTCCTCCATAGCAAGGCGTTTGCCTTTTTGGTCTAACCACGATGAGTAGTTGCCTTTCCAAGGAATACCTTCGCCGCGGTCAAGTTCCAGAATCCAGCCGGCCACGTTATCAAGGAAGTACCTATCGTGGGTAATGGCTATAACAGTGCCTTTGTAGTTTTGTAAGTATTGCTCTAACCACAGTACCGATTCGGCATCTAAGTGGTTGGTTGGCTCATCAAGCAGTAAAATCTCAGGCTCTTGCAACAGCAGGCGGCACAGGGCCACGCGGCGGCGCTCACCACCCGAAAGGTTTTTAATCTCCGCATCAGAATCGGGGCAACGCAGGGCATCCATGGCGCGCTCCAGCTTGGTGTCTATTGTCCAGCCGTCAACGGCCTCAATCTTGTCTTGTAGCTCGGCAGAACGGTTCAACAGCTTGTCCATTTTATCCATGTCGCTGTAGTACTCTTCCAGGCCCATTTTGTTGTTGATTTCCTCGTACTCGGCAAGCAAATCCATAACGCCCTGTGCACCTTCGCGTACAATGTCCATAACGGTTTTGGTGTTGTCCAATACAGGTTCCTGTTCAAGGTAGCCCACTTTGTAACCGGGAGAGAAAACCACATTGCCATCAAACGATTTTTCTACGCCGGCAATAATCTTCAACAGGGTTGATTTACCCGAGCCGTTTAAACCGATAATGCCAATTTTGGCACCATAGTAAAACGACAGGTAGATATCTTTTAATACAGTCTTAGCGGGAGGGTAAGTCTTACTTACCTTCACCATAGAGAATATAACTTGTTTATCGTCGCTCATAATTCTAAAAAATAGGGTGCAAAGATAGGAAAATAGGTGCTAGGTTCTAGGGACTAGGTGATAGTTATTTGTGGCTCATTATTAGGGCGTTTGCGCCCAAGGCGCACCGGGCTATCCGTTCGCGGAGCTCACTGCTATCCCTAACGCAAATGCTGCGCAACTTAATTAAACAAGATTTCCGCCTCAATCGTTTGCTATTGCAATACCTTTGCACCATGGCATCCAAGCATAGTATAACGCTCAACCACACCCTGAATAAAGACATTGATTTTGTATATACCCACCTGCTCGATTTTAAAAAGTTTGGCAGTGTGCACCCATACATGATTGAGGTAACAGAATTGGAACGTAACCCTGAATTTACCAACTACAACATAAAAGAGCGCAGGGTAATGGTACTGGGCATTATCCCCATGTGGCCTGTATATACTGCCAAGGTTTTTGAGGTTGAAAAAGGAAAACACATCCGCTATACATCGCCCGTGCAAAAGGGTGTTGATTTGGTAATTGATTTAACCCTTACCCATACCAATGGCGTTACGAATGTTAACGAAGAAATTGTTGTTACCTGCAATGCCATCATCGCCAAGGTGTTTTTAGGAATAATGCGCAAAGCACATTTGGAATTATTTGATAAACTTGGAAAGTAAGTGTTATCTGCGAAATCCAAATAATCTTAATTAATCTGCGGTTCAGACAAAATAAAAAGAGGCCCCTGCCTTAGACAGAAGCCTCTCTTTCCTAAACTTTACTTTAACTACAGGAAACTATTTTTATTCTAACTTTTAGTTTTTCACTGTTAACTTTTTACTCTTAATGAGCAATAAGTATTTTCTTAACTGTATTGCCGCAACGTACAAGGTATAGGCCGTTTACCCAATCGCTGGTGTAAATGGTGCCTTGCCCGGTTAGGGTTTCGGTATATACCACCTGGCCCAGGTTATTCATTACTTCTACTTTTTGCGGCTTGGTCTCGTCTAGCCCTACTATACGGAAATAGGTGCTTGCAGGGTTAGGGAATATGCCAATGTGTGATGCTACTGTTGTGTTTACACCCAGCACTTTCTCGTTATCATCGTTAAACGTTGGGTCTTTAATCTCAAACGGGCCGGTGCCGTTTGGTATACGGGCATAGCCCATATCTGCTGTTTGCAGGCCAAAGGTTACAGAGTCTACAATAGCTAACGATGCATCAAGCAAATACAACACCTCGCCTGCAGACGATAGTTTAAAGTTGGTATGGTTTGCAGGGCCCTGGGCGCTGTCTTCGTCGGCCCAGAATATCATATAACCATCGGCAGGAATTACAGTGCCTTGTGGTATTTCCCATTTATCAAGGTTTGCAGGGTTGTCAGTTAAATAAAAGCCGCTAATGTCTACACTAAAGTTATTATTGTTGTATAGCTCAATCCAGTCTTCAAACTCACCAGCTTCGTCAGCATGGGTTGTAGTGTTAGAAGCCATAAGCTCGTTAATTACTAAACCGGTTACCGTTGAGCCCGTTGGAAGAATGTTGTATACGTATACATCGTGCTCTGCACCTTTAGGGCTATAGCTAACCGATAGGGCTGCGTTGTTTGCAACAGCTTCTACGTAAAAGCGTACCCATGTACCGGCAATTTGTCCGGGGATAGAAGCACCGTAGTTGCCATCGCCGCTGGCGCCATCGTTATGCGCACCATCATCGTACATCTGCACCATGGTAAAGTTACCTACAAGGCCTGTAGCGTAGTATAAGTTAACTGCACTGATACCACCTGTTACGGCAGCCTGCACATTGGCAGTTTCGCCCGGTAGTGGGGCTGTCCACGACTGGTTGCTGTTATTGAAATAAGCAACAGTGCCAATGGTAGGTGCAACCTGTGCAACCTCTGTATTGGCCAACAGGTTAGTGCGGCGGGTGTTTACAAAGTTTTTAAGTACAGTAACCTCTGTGCCAAACTGGGCATAGGTATATAGCTTTTTAGGGTCGCTGTTTACCAGGGCATCAATCTGCGTTTTGTAGCTGTCTAAAATTGCGTTGCAGTTGGCAGGGGTTAGCTCATCCTGAATGATAGTACGCATGTGCGCTAAATAACGCTGCCTCCATTTTGGTATAGCCAGTAATTTATTCAGCAATGGGTAGTTGGCATTATCAGCGTGGTAAAAAGGGCTCCAGTTGGCTACGTTTGTTTTCATTACGCTGTTGCCATCAAACTCTTGCGGTACCAGGCGGCCGGTTTCCGGTTCGTAGTAAACGTAATAGTCCATTTTACCTTTGTATATATAGCTGTCATCGTCAGAAAATGCATTTTCCGAAGCTAAAAACCATAGGGTGCGGTCTATATCAAAAAAGTTAGGTAATACCGTAGGCAGGTTGGCTGTAGAGGTGTTGTTAAGCGCGTTGCAACCGGCAACCAGTTTGGTCCATGGGTCGTCAATATCGCTGCTTTTAAGAGTGTATTTACTTTGATACAAAGCGGTATCGGCACCCAGGTAGTTAAGGCCTGCAGTACCATCGCCCCACTGGCCGCCGGGACCACCCGGGCCACCTGTGCTGCGCACATGGGCGCGCCAGTTTGCACCATCGTTACTCAAAAACCACTCTTCTAAAAAATCTTTATTTATCTGTTGTACGTTAGGGTACAGGCCCCAGTCGGCATTGTTCAGGTACAGGTGTACAAAGTTTGCCTTGGCGGCAGGTATGTGCTTGCGTATCTGGTTCAGGTAAAATACTTCGCGTAAAAACGATGCATCTTCAAAGGCATTGTTAAAATTCAGTGTTTTGTAGCCCATAAGGTCTTGCCCGTTGTGGGTAAACTCCATATCAACCCCAAACGATTTTTTCTGCGAGTTTTGGACCATGTTATAAGATGTATTTCCTTTAAAACCTACGCCGACACTATCGTAAGTTACCCCGTCAACGGTTAAGTTGGCGGCAATTTTAGTGCGGGTTGCGTAGTTTTGTTGCATCAATGTCCAATAGTTAGCCTGGGGGAAGTCTATATACACACTGCGTATAAGAGAGGTGTCGTAAAGGCCTGTGGTTGGAGGCGCACCTCCGGTAGTTAGCATGTGCCCGTCGGGCGTAAGGCGCATTTCCAACGGAAATGTTTGCGCGTTTAGGCTTAATGCGCACAAAAAAAGCGCTGCCAGAATTGTAATGCGTGTAAAACGCGGAGCGAAAGTAATTCCTTTATACATTTTAAATTAAGGTTAGGAATATGTTAAGACGACAAAAATGAGAAAGGTTTAATTGCCCGGGCAATATTTTTTTACTCCGGTTGGCAGGATGAAATAATTTGCCGGGTTGATGCCTGGAGAAATCCCCCGGCCAAGCTTTGCAGCGCAGCCAACCCCTTTATAAGGGGGAATGGTTTCCAAAGGATGTGTTTGTGGTGCTTTGTTAAGTAAATCTATTTCACCAACCCCCCACTCAAACGCAACAACTCCGTCTCTGCTAGTTTAAGTTGGAAGCCCGCCTGTATAAGGCGGTTTTGAGAGTCTTGCAGGGTTTGCTGTGCCAGCTTTAAATCTATGGTCGTACAGTTGCCTACACGAAAACGCTCGAGCATTATGTCTACGTTTTCTTTAGCAAGGCCTTCGTTTTCTTTCTCCAGCTTATACTGCTCTTTGGCCGTGGTGTAGTTATACCACGCAGCGCTAAAGCCGCTGTTAACCTGTGTTTGCAGGTCTTTAAGCTGAAGTTGTGCAGTAGATAACTGAATGTCCGTATTCTTGATAATGCGCTTGGTGTTAAGGCCATTGTAAAGGTTCCAGCCTAAAGTTAACCCTCCTGTAAAACCATAGTTTTGGTTGTATAGGGTAAAGCCAGCCTGGCTGCTGCTGCGGTTAAAGTTGTAAGCCGAGTTAAGCATAATGCTAGGGTAAATAGCAGAGCGTGCAATCTTGGTTTGATACGTTGCTATATCAACATTACGGTTAAGGGTGATAATGTCAATGTTGTTTTGATACAACGCCCTTTTTAGCGAATCATAATTCAATGAGTCTAACACAGGGGTAATTTCTTCTACCGTAAAATCTTCGGTTGCATCCTTCGCCAGTATCTGGTTTAGCTGTGCCTTGGCAACCATTACTGCTCCCTTTTGCCTTATAATTAACGACTTCTGCTCGTTCAAATCAATCTTAGCCTGCAGCAAGTCTGTTTTAGCGGCAGAGCCAATTATAAAACGGGTATCGGCAATCTTTAGTCGCTCATCAAAAATGCCAAGGTTGTCAGTCAGGTTTTTTAATGTTTGCTGCTCGCGCAGCACATTAAAATATGCCGCCATAACATCGCCCACGCTGTTGTTAATGTTGCTTTTTAATTGCACCTCGTTAAGGTCTTGCACAACGCCTAGTTGCTTGTACAGGTAATGCGCACGCATGCCGTTAAACAAGGCCCAGCTAAGCGAAACACCAGCACCGTAGTTAGAAGAACCTACACCATTTTTTACAATTTCGGTGCCGTTGGTAAAGCGTTGGTTTATGTTGTTGTTGGCAATGCTACCGTTGGCGTTAAAATTTACCTGCGGGGTAAAACCGGCATTGCCCCAAGAGTTATTATTGGTGGCAATCTCCACATTGTTTTTTGCTATTTGTATGCCGTAGTTATTTTTTAAAACGGTTTCAATTGCCGTGTTAAGAGTAAGGGTAGTTTGCCCGTAAACACTAATGCTTGCAAGCAACAACGGAAGTATATATTTCAGTTTATGCTTCATGTGCTTGTTCTTTATTTTTTCTGCGGTTTGCAAACCATTGCTTAACACCAATATTAGATAAGTGTAGCGCAGGAACAATGTATAACGTAATTGCCAGCGAGAACATAATACCACCAATTACCACAATACCCATAGGTACGCGGCTTTGCGCGCCTGCACCTAAAGCTAATGCAATAGGCAATGCGCCTAAAGCGGTTGCAATACTCGTCATTAATATGGGGCGCAAGCGCAGGGTTGAACCATCTAAAACGGCCTCTGTGCGCTCTTTGCCCTGCTCAACCAAATGGTTAATAAATTCAACAATTAAAATACCGTTTTTGGTAACTAGGCCTATCAACATAATAATGCCAATCTGGCTAAAGATATTCAGCGTTTGGTTAAAATACCATAGCGAAAATACCGCGCCGGCAATAGCAGGAGCTGCTGTAAAAAAGATAATAATAATAGGGTCTATAAAACTCTCAAACTGCGCCGCAAGCAATAAGTAAATTAGGGCTATGGCCAGTAAAAAAGCAAAGAAAACGTTAGACGAACTCTCGGCATAATCCCTTGATGCACCTGCAAGGGCGGTAGTAAACGAATCGTCTAATACCTTGGCGGCAATTTTGTCCATTTCTTCAATACCATCGCCAATGGTTTTGCCCGGGGCAAGGCCTGCCTGCACCGTTGCCGACATGTACCTGTTGTAATGGTATATCTGCGGCGGACTGGCAGTTTCATCAAACTTAACAACGTTGTCAAGTTGTATCAGTTCGCCTTTGTTGTTGCGTACGTAAAGCGATTTTAAATCTAATGGCTTGTTACGGTCTGCATAATCAAACTGGCTCATTACCTGGTACTGCTTGTTGTTCATGGTAAAATAGCCAATTCGTGTGCCGCTGAATGATAGCTGCAATGCCTGCCCTATATCGGCAACCGATACGCCCAATAGTTTTGCTTTTTGCCTGTCGGGGATAATGGTAAACTCGGGCTTATTGAATTTCAAGTTAACATCAAACCCCTGGAAAGTTTGGTTTTTGCCTACTTCCTCCATAAACTTAGGAAGCTTCTCTTTCAGCTTCTCAAAGTTAGGCGCCTGTATTACATACTGTACGGGTAAGCCGCCACGGGCCGCGCCACCACTGGCCGATATGGTTTGCTCCTGTTGCACAAATACTTTTCCTTCGGAGTACTGATTTACTTTTTTAGTAAGGTATGCGGCAATATCTTTTTGGCTGCGCTCGCGGTTTGATGCTTC
>JBIPNX010000097.1:0-7014 GCA_044378145.1 Flavobacteriales bacterium
ACGAATTAAAACCGCATGCGGAGTACCCTCAACATTGGTTACCACATTAAACAAATGGTGGATGCCGTAGCATAGGTACACATAGCCTGTTCCGCCCTGGGCAAACATGGTTTCGGTACGGTTGGTGCGGCGGCCGCCAAACGCATGCGATGCTTTATCAACCACCCCTGCGTACGCTTCGGTCTCAGTGATAATTCCTGCGGTTAAACGGCCATCAATATAGGTAAACAACACCTTGCCAATCAGGTTACGGGCAAGGGCTACAACATCCTCCTGTAAATAAAAATCTCTACTCAGCTTCACGAAGTAAAATTAGATAATAAGCGAATAAGATAATGAGCTAATTAAAAATACACACCCCGCCTACACTTCGTTAGGCACCCCTCTCAAGAGGGGATAAAAAACTGACAACCGGGAACCGGCAACCGTCAACTATCTTATAACACTGACTGTACCCCCTTTAAAGAACCGTTCCCCTGTGTTGAATTTTGCCTCTATAACATAAGCATATACACCATCGGGTACTGGCTCTCCTTTAAATGTGGCATCCCAGCCTACCAGCATATCTGTACTGGTAAATATTTTTTGGTTTTGGCGGGTGTAGATATTCATTTCAAACTCTATTACGCCCTTGCCTACGGCATAAAACACATCGTTCACACCATCACCATTGGGGGTAAACGTATTGGGCACAAACAGTGTAAGCGGTTCTAAAATGCATATCTGCAGGCTGAATGTATCTACACATCCACCCTGGTTGTAGATGATTAATGTGATGTCGTAATCGCCTTCCTGTTCAAATTGCATTACAGGGTTTTGGCCTAATGTATATGCCACGCTATCCACCCCGTTAACATACCAACGCCCGCTATCGGCACCGGTACTCAGGTCTATAAACGTTACAATATTTTGGTTGTACGGTATGCACTCTAAATTGGGGTTTGATGAGAACAACGCCGTAAGCACCCCATAGCCGGGAATGTTTACCATAGTGTCCAACTCACAACCACTTTGCTGGTCGGTTACGGTTAAGTAGTAATTGCCTCCCGTTGGCGCGTTTAGCGTAGCCGATGTTTCGGGTGGGCTGGTATCCCAATAAAAACTGTACGTGCTGGGGCCTGTGATGTTAGCCGTAGCAAAGCCTTGCTGCCCATAACAATCTATAGCGCTGGTGGTAAGCTGCAAGGTATATTCGGGGAACACATAAATGGTAACGCTGTCGGTTACAGGGTCAGAGCAACCATCGTCAACCGTAACATAGTATGTAGTGGTTTGTGTAGGGTTCACCGCTACGTTCTGGAACACGCCCATATTATCGCTCCACTGGTACGTGTACAAGCCCTGGTTACCTCCATTTGCAATTGCCTGCATGCCTGTTCCGTTGCCAAAACAAAGGCTATCGTTATTCGCGGTAATACTTGCTGTTAGTGGTGGATAAACCGCCACTTTAATTGAGTCTACACTCTGGCAATTGCCTGTACCGAAGGTGTAGTACAATGTTGTTTGCCCTCCGTTGGGTAATAACGATGGATTGAAATCAGTCCCCTCAATACCAATACCACTAAGTGTTCCACCTGTTGCCGGACTTAGCGTTAATGGCAGCAACGTATCGATATTGCAATACACATTTGATAAGCCCGAAATATTGGCCTGTATGTAGGGTGTGATAAATATCTGCAACGAATCAGAACAGCCGCGTTCGGTATCATATCGTACCCAAACGGTATCACTGCTTGCTGTTGATGGGTCGAACAAACCTGTTACAGGGTTAACTATTCCATCGCCCGACCAGGTAGCGCCAAAGGGTAAATCTTCCAGCACAAAAGCGGTATCCAACTCACACACCGAAACAGTATTTGTTTGCAGCGGACCGTACACAATCATCACCATGCTATCAATACACGTATTGGCAGTATACACTAACGTATGCTCACCCGGACCTGAAATACCGGGGTCGAAATACCAACGGCCACTGTTAACGCTTTGGTATGTTCCGGGGCCTGTCCACGAGCCATTCCAAGGGGTGCTTTGCACACTTTCCCATCGCAGCCAAATGCGGTCTTCATCTTCGCAACGGTAAATGGTATCGCGGTATATAGCCGTTTGCACCACATACATTGTTATCCAATCCTGGCAACCGTTGGGGTGCATATAAGTTAAATCATCTTCGGAGTATGTAGCGGGCGAAAATATATTGGGGTTATATGTTCCTAAAGCTCCATCAACAACACCAATACCCGACCATAAACCACCCGCAGGAGAACCTTGTGGCAACTGGTAAAACGTTTGTGCAGGGCACGAAGCCAGGTTCCAGAATGCATCAATTGGCTTTACATAAATATCGTAATTGATACTGCACCCATTTAGTGTATACGTTAGTGTATGCATACCGCCACCGGCATCATCGGGATCAAATGTGCCTCTCAGGGTGTCTATAATACCAGCGCCCGACCAGCGGCCACCCGGAGGGTAAATAGCAATGCTAAATGTATCGGCAGACTGGCAAATGGTATCGTAAGGCGGGGTAAAAATTATGTTGCCTGTGTATATGGTCAGAAAATCGGTACAGCCATTGTAGCTATACGTTATCACAGCAGTATCGCCAACCAATGGTGGCGTATAAATACCACCGGGGGTAATGCCCGGCCCACTCCACACACCGCCTGCAGGACTGAACCCTTCCATTGCAAAAGGTGCGCTACCGGGGCATGCAGCCTGGTCTAAACCGGCATCCATAGGCAGTACAATAATCAGCGTGCTATCGCTGCACTGGCCTAATTCGTAGTGGATATAAAACGAACCCGGCCCCGCACTATCAGGGTCGAACAGGCCTGTATCTTCATCTTCAATACCCTGACCACTCCACTCCCCACCCGCAGGCGAAGCCGTTAACAAGAACGGTGCATCACTCTGGCAAATGGTTAACGGGTTAGCGATATTTATTTGTGGACTGGATACAAATATGGTAACGCTACCCGGCACAATAGGCCCTCCCTGCTGCGTTTGCACATTTACCGTGTAGGTTGTTGTTACGTTTGGACTTACGGTAAAGGGCCCATCATTATTAGGAAAGCCATTTTGCCATGTATAATTATAGCCCAAACAACCTGTTACAAACGCTTGTATCTGCGTACTCTGCCCGGGGCAAATAGTATCGGACAAGGCATTAACATTTACCGTAAACGGGCAGGTATTAACCAGGAAAGTAGTATTGACTGTAAAGTACCAAAGGCTATCACACAGGTCGGGAATGCTAATATCTGCAGCTACCTGGTAGTTACAACTCTCAGTAATGGGTTGTGCCAGTGTTACCAAAAACTGCGTGGCTAAATTATTCTGGCAGTTGATGGGTGTAACCGTTTGTACGGGAATAGTGCTTAAGCCTGTAACAGTAATATCGCCCGGCAATACGGTGTTGCAGCGGATAACGGTATCAAACGTTAGCGTGAATGTATTGGTGTTACACGGAGGGATTGTTGACGTTAATAAGGGCGGATAAATATCAGGGATGATAGTGCGCCATTGGGCTTCCCAACCTCCACAAGTAACGTTAGCATCAGATGTAAATTTGATCGTTAAACAACCGCTATTGGCAATAATGGTAGGCGGTGCGGTATTGCCGCTATAGGTTCCTATTAATGGCGAAGCCGTATTTGGGCCGTTGTAAAAGCTGATAAAATCAAAACCATTCTCGGTACAAAATGGGCCATTAAACCACATCTCGACAGTGCTACCCAAACCTGGACAAATAGTGAAAGTAAAATTCTCGCTCTGGGCATAGTCACCACTCTGGCCTGCTTCACTGTCGTATAGAATGCCTTTACAATCGGTAACCGAGTTGTTAGACATGTAATACTCGGGCAATACCTGTCCAATGCAGAATGCAGAATGCAAAATGCAGAATGAAAGAAGGATTATATGTTTGAGTTTATTTCGCAATTACTCAATTATGAATTATTGTGTGATAAGTATCTGCGGGGTTAAAATTTCGTTGCTCCAGTTGCCTGCTTGGTCTTTTAGTTTAATGGTGAAATACGCAGTTTCGTTACCACCATTACCCAGCAAAAACATGTTGTTTATTTTCACCGTAAACTCGCCTTGTATATTCAACGCGCTGTTTGGCGGACTGAGAGGCTGCACATGATAATAATCGGCATCGGGCAGGCGGCTGTCTTTTATGTAGAGCGCATTAATATCGGGGTCAACTTCTCCTACATCGCCATCCATATCAGTATACTTGATCACAATATCTAATGAGTCCTGAAACTGCACCAAGGTATCTTTACTCATGCTCACCAAATTGATAACAGGAGGGGTTGGCTCGTCATCTTCCTTACAGGATGATAGAACTAAAAGTGAAAAACTAAAAACTAAAAGTATAAATCTTATTCTCATAATTTCTATTCTATTCTAAGCGTAAAGAAGTTTACCATATCAGGACTTGTACCGTCCGATGGTATTTCGGCGGGGTTGGTATGGTCTTCGTCGTTTACATATATGCGGACGAATATTACAGTGCCTGCTAAATATGTTCCCGTGTTAATAGTTGCCTTGCGGGTAAACTGTACGTTATCGCCATAAAAACCAATGCCTGCCTGTGGCGCTATAACACTAAGCGGCTGCTCTGTTTGCGAGCCAATACTTACCAACTGGGTAGAAAACTTAAACTTGTTGTAGCCAATGTTCGCGTCGCTGGAGCTATCGTCCATCAAAGCAAAAAGTATATCAACCGATGCTGTACCGGCAGGTACTTCAATCACATTGTTAGGATCGCCAGCCAGTTGTTGTGCGGTGCCACCTTTGTATGCAGCCACACCTGTAACCTGCGGTAAAAAATTACCCGGTTGCGCGGGGTTGCCAAACATATCTTTAGCGCCGTTATTTATCCAGTTGATGATGTCCTGAATATAATCTGCTTTGTGTGTTACCCAGTCGGTATTGTTAGGATCTACCACCAACGGCATAATGCCCGAAAGGCCATCAATATCAACCGTAAGCCTGTTTTTTAGTACTGATAAATCGGCATTGTATGGTTGCACACGGTAGGTATACGTATCGTTTAAATCGTTCTTAATTACGGGTTGGTACACCAACGAGTTGTACGAACTGTTTATGGTGCGGAAGTCGGGTTCAAATGTACCATCGTGGCAACCTGAGTTGGCGCAGGTTGGTTTAAACACCTTGGCATGAATGTATGGAAAGCTGCCCGGCTCTAAATTATCATCGGGGTTTGGTGGAGGTGGGGGTTGTAACGATGGGTCGTCATAGGGGTTGTCGCTATCGTTTTTACATGACGGTAATGCTGTTGCAAACAGCATTACAATTAGCGAATATGATAATAAGCGAATGAGCGAATAACACACCCCGCCTTCGCTTCGCTCGGCACCCCTCTCAAGAGGGGATATTTTACCACTCAAAAAACTCATAATTAATAATTACTAATTCATAATTAGTTATATCCTATCAAATAAAGACATGCTGCTGCCCGATACTAAGCCTGCACTTTGTATGTCTGATTTAATACCTAAAATTTCGCCTACGGTTAATACACAATCGTGTATCTCGCCAACAGGGTTATTCTCTCCACCCACAGTTAGATTAGACTGTACACCGGGCCCTGCCATCATGCCAAATACTCGGCGTGAGTTTGAGTCGGAGTGGTCAAAAGCATACCAATCGTTGTAATCTTTTATCGGGTTGTGGTTAAGGTTACGTCCACACTCAGGCGCTGCCATAAGCACGGTGTTACCCGCCATTTCCGGTATTTGTGTCTGGATAAAATTCCATAAGTGACCTACAGCATGGTCGGCACGGTGAAGTGCTTTTAAATAGCCGGTAAAGTCGGCATGGCAACCATCAACAGCTCCTAGGTTTACTACGGTTACTGTAGGTTTAAACCATTTAAGCACCTCGCAGGCATAGCCAACAGTGGCAAGGTCGCCATTGTCAGCAACAGGAGGCATGGCTATGGTACCGTTTTGTGTCTTGGTAAACATCTCCTTCATAAACGCTTTAATGTCCTGCTTCTCCGCTTCGGTATTATTCAGGTTAGGCAGGCCGTTAGATGCGTTCTCAAAACTGTTATCCAAAAAGTATTTCATTTGGTACATGGGCGACAACTGGTCTTGCGGATGATACACCTTGGCATCAGCCAGGTACTCCTGCCCATCAGCACCAAATGTTACAAGCGGTGCAAAAAAGTTGGCCCCGTATTGCGACCCATAATCAGGATGCTCGCTGTAGTTAAGCAGTGGAATCGAGTTACCAATACCACCACCAACAAACCATGTTTTGCTGGCAGGTACTCCCATGTGGCGGCGTACATACTCAAAAATAGTTGGGTTGGCAGGCTTTTGTTTTAAGCCCTGTGTAGTGGCAACCGTACCCTGCAATAATTCATTTAAGCCCGCAAAGTGGCCCGATGTGCTGCAACGCATCTCGGGAAACAATGTGCCCTGGCTTTGCAGCGTTTGGTTAAGTATAGCGGGTATGGGTACGTTCTGGTTATTTACCTGGTCTACCCCGTACACAATTTTGTTTTGGGGCACACCACCGTTAAGCATGTTGTACATAATGTTGCCATCCCATGCAAGGCCCTGGCTGTCGGCAAGGTAGCGTTGTAACACACTCTCCTGCTGACGGACACCACCCGCAAAAAGTACAAACACCACATGGTCGGCCAGCTGGTTACCGCTCGCGGCAAACAAGCGACCCGATGGCAATATGTAAGGCGCTGCTATGGCTCCTGCCGCTGCTACCCCTACTGTTTTAATGAATTTACTTCTCTTCATAGTTGAAATCTGAAAACTGAAAATTGAAAGTTTGATTTTTCGTTTTTCACTTTTAGTTTTTAGTTAATAGAACATATACTCGTTACTCAGTGCGAACGAGAAATAAACCAATTCGGGTGTTACGTTAGGATTGGCGTTGATAAAGTTTACAAACCATGTTTTTTCTGCCACTGTGGGGTTACGCACCAAAAAGCGGTTGTAGGTATCTATTACAAACTGCTCG
>JBIPNX010000098.1:0-6979 GCA_044378145.1 Flavobacteriales bacterium
GAAAAAAAAGTATTTTGTATTGTGTAGTTTGAAAAAAAAATATATATATTTACAGACCGAAATAAATTGCTTATGAAAAGAATTGTACTTGGAATTTTAGCTATTGCAGCTGTAGGTGTTAGCACCTCTAACGCACAAAACATTGCTCCACCATTTGAACGTCAGGTTGTTGCAAGCGCAGGTGAGTATCTTGATACCCCTACCTTAAAACTTTCTTGCACCATTGGTGAGCCAATTGTAGCTACCTTAATCGACGTTAAACTTATTTTAACGCAGGGCTTTCAACAACCACAGGAAAACGAGGTTTCTGTAAACCTTGATTTGGCTGACTGGAGTATTAAAGCGTATCCTAACCCATTTAACGAGAACGTTAACATTGAGATTACCAGCGACAAGTCTAGCGAGTTTGTAATTAACATTACGAACCTTATAGGCCAAAACCTTGGTATGGAGTACCTTGCTAACAACTACCCTGGCAAAAACGTGTACACTTTAAACACGTCGCACCTTGCTACCGGTATGTACATTGTTACTGTTAACTCTAAAGATGGCAAACTGATTAAGTCATTCAAACTGAGTAAAATATTGTAATTAGGCACAGGCCTTTATTAACATTGAATTTCTGATAAGTCGGCCCAAACGGGCCGACTTATTCATTTGTAGGCATTGTTTATTTGTACAAAATAATATTCCAGCTTATGAAGAGAAAAGCATTACACAACATTATTGCAGTAGCCTTATTAGTATTTGGCGTTACAGCATCAGTATTTGCACAACCCGCCCCACCTAAGGGCATCAATTACCAGGCGGTAGTGCGCGACAACACAGGTCAGATTTTAGATAATGCACAGGTAACCATGCGCATATCTATATTGTCAGGTGTAAATCAAACAAACCAATATGAAGAAACCCACACGGGTTTAACAACTAACCAGTTTGGCTTAGTTACTTTAGTTATTGGTCAGGGCACACAAACAGGCGGCCTACAACCAAACTTTGCTTCTATTCCATGGGGCGCAAGTTCAACCTTTGTTAAAATAGAAGTTGCCGATGGCAGCAACTGGATAAACATGGGTACAATGCAATTTTGGGCAGTACCTTATGCTTTTTATGCAGGCAACGTACTTAATGGCAGCGCAGGCCCAACAGGTCCAACAGGTCCTGCCGGTGGCAACGGTTCTAATGGCGTAACAGGCCCTACCGGCCCACAAGGTATTCAAGGTCCAATTGGTACTAACGGTGTAACCGGCCCTACGGGTGTTGGTGTTACCGGCCCAACAGGTCCACAAGGCCCTACAGGTCCTTTTGGTGGCCCAACAGGCCCAACAGGTGCTGATGGTGCTCAAGGCCCTGCCGGCCCGCAAGGTGCTACAGGTGCTGATGGTGCCCAAGGCCCACAAGGCCCTGCCGGTGCTACCGGAGCGCAAGGCGCTCAAGGTCCTCAAGGCCCAACAGGTGCTGATGGCGTTCAAGGCCCAATCGGTCCACAAGGTGCTACAGGTGCTGATGGTGCACAAGGCCTGCAAGGTGCTACCGGTGCCCAAGGCCCACAAGGTATTCAAGGCGCTACCGGTGCCGATGGTGCTCAAGGCCCACAAGGTATTCAAGGCCCACAGGGTATCCAGGGCATTCAAGGTGTAACCGGCCCAACAGGTGCACAAGGCGACCAAGGCCTTCAAGGTCCGGTAGGTCCTCAAGGCCCAACGGGTGCTGATGGCGCAGTAGGACCACAAGGTCCTGCAGGTGCTACAGGTGCAAACGGTGCAACCGGAGCTAACGGTGCAACCGGCGCCCAAGGCTCTACTGGTGCAGCAGGCCCAACAGGCCCTACCGGTGCTACAGGCCCATCGGGTACTACTATTACAGGTACACTTTCTCCTAACGGTACAGTTATTTTAGGTAACCTAATTATGCAGTGGGGTGTTGTAACCAGCACACTATGCGGACCTAACACTACAACAACCGTAGCTTACAATGCTCCGTTTGGTACTTCTGTATACAATGTACAGGTTACCCCTCGCGGTTCATCATCAAGCCAAAAAGCCTGGACACAGGTTCAATCAGCTAACAACAACACCTTTGTAGTGCGTATCCAATCTATCAACTCTGATTGTATTGACGGATTCTACTGGGTAGCTTTAGGCCAATAATCTACTCGTAAATAATATTGAAAATCCCTGTCTCTAAAAGAGATGGGGATTTTTATTTAGAAGTGTAGCCAGTTGAATTTGAACTGGTCTACCCTGTTATACTCTAAGGCCGGGAATGGCACTTTAAGTGTGTTTAAGAGCCTGAAAACTGTATTAAGCCCTTGGTATTTGGTTTTGATGGCAGCCAGGTTTACGTCTAAAGAGAAATAGTATTGCCTGTAACGGTCAAAGTGGGGGATAGGCTGCCCATCAACCATAGCCGGGTTAGTGCGTGCTCCAATCATACCATTAGCACCGTATCCAAACGAAAAGCATAGCCATTTAGGGAACTTTGTAGGCCTGTTATAAAATGCCGCAGGGCTTACTGATACCCAATAGGTTTGCCCGTTATAATCTTTTAGCCAGCGTTCAGTCCAGCTTTTGCCTAACAGGTTGGGGCGGTATTGGGCTAAGCCGCTTTTGTGGTAAGAGAATTTTATGTTAATGCGTTGCTCTTTCCACAGCAGTTCTTGTGTAGCTGCAACTGCTGTGCCTGCTACGTTGGCAACCATATCGCCTGTAGAGAAGCCCCATTCGGTAGAAAGGCCATCAAAAACCTCAATCGATGTTAAGAACAGTAGGGAGGTAGCCCCACCCCAAATAACGGCCTTTTTATTGGGTAAACCAGCCCAGCGCAGTATGCGGGTTGAGTATTGGGTAATAAAGTAACTGGAGGTAAAATGCCCCAGTTTATCCATCTGCATCCACTCATTATTATCGTTAAACAAATGGAATTTTGAGCGGGGGTAACCGGCATACCAGGCATAATTTGCTGCTATCATACCCCCGGTGTAGACAACAGCTGTACCCGTACCAATATAAATAAGCCTTTTGCGGGCAATATTTTTTGGCAAAGTGTCTTGTGCTGATATGCTTATTACCGTAAGGAAAAGTAGCGCTATTAGTACCGATAACTTTTTATGCTCAAACTTGTTCATCTAATAAGGAAAGTATAAGGCTGCTATATTCTGCCAAATTAAATATATTTGCCGCCCTGATTATAAATACATTTACAAAATGTTCATTCACCGCGAAGGATACCGAATAATATTGACAACGCTGCTTATACTGGCAGCTATCAACACCACGTTATTTTGGTTGTTACCCGAAAAACATTGGCTTCCACCAACTATACTGGGCCTGTCTCTAATAGTATTAGGTTTGGTACTGCAGTTTTTCCGCAACCCTAAACGTACAACAAAAGCCAACAGCAACCAGATTATTTGCCCTGCCGATGGCAAGGTGGTAGTAATTGAAGAAGTTGACGATGAAGAATTTTTCAAAGAAAAATGCCTTCAGATATCGGTCTTCATGTCGCCCATAAACGTGCACGTAAACCGTTATCCGGTTAGTGGTATGGTTAAGCGCGTACGTTACTACGAGGGGCTTTACCTTGTTGCATGGCATCCAAAATCGTCTACGGCTAATGAGCGTAGCGTTATTTTAATGGAAACCTTTAAAGGGCAAAAGGTAGTTGTTAAGCAAATTGCAGGCGCTGTTGCCCGCCGTATTGTTTACTACTGCGAAGAAGGCGATAATGCCATACAAGGCAACGAGTTTGGCTTTATTAAGTTTGGGTCTAGGGTTGACTTGTTGTTGCCATTGGGTACTAAAGTTAAAGTGGGCTTGAATGAAGTTGTTAGGGGAGGCGAAACTATTTTAGCAGAATTTGAGTAAAACAGGAATATTTTATATATTTGTAACAACCGTAAAAAAATATTCAAACATGAAAAAGGCATTATTAGTTATAGCACTTGCATCTTTTGTAGGCACATCAGCTTTCGCTATTGACCACGATAAAGGAAAAGGCAAAAAAGCAAAATGTAAAAAAGAGAATTGCTGCAAAAAATCGGCTGCAACTTCAACAACAGGTGCTGCACCTGCTGCTGAACCTGCAAAATGCACTAAATCTTCTAAGGGAAGCTGCTGTTCTAAAGCCGCGGCTGCTCCAGAGACAAAATAATTTTAGCATATAAAATTTTTTCTGAAGCCCCGGCCTAAAGCCGGGGCTTCGTATTTTAGCCCCCTCTTAAAACCATAACCTCAAGTAAAGAAGTCATTAATGAAAATTTTAAAATTTGGCGGTACATCTGTTGGCGCACCCGCCCGTATGAAAGCCGTATATGAGTTAATTAAAAGCGATGAACCGGAGATAGTTGTACTATCGGCTGTGGCTGGTACTACCAATACGCTGGTAGAAATTTCGCAAGCCTTGCATGCTAAGGATACCGCCAGGGCAAATACTATTATAGATAGCCTGGAAGAAAAGTACGGCGTTTTTGTTGATGAACTTTACAAAACTGATGATTACAAGGCAAAAGGCAAACAACTGGTTAAGTCTCACTTCGACTTTATCAGGACCTTTACCATTGACCTGTTTACCATTAACGAAGAGAAGGCTGTATTGGCGCAGGGCGAGTTAATCTCTACTGCCTTATTCCATTATATGTTAGAGGAAGATGGTTATCCATCTGTACTATTGCCAGCGCTCGATTTTATGCGTATTGATGAGAACAGCGAGCCGGATATGAACTACATATCGCAAAACCTAAGTGCTGAAATTGCTAAATACCCCGGCAATAAGTTGTTTATTACCCAGGGCTTTATTTGCCGCAATACGTTTGGCGAGATTGATAACCTGAAACGCGGCGGCAGTGACTATACAGCATCGTTAGTTGGTGCAGCTATTAATGCTGATGAAATACAGATATGGACCGATATAGACGGTATGCACAATAACGACCCGCGCATTGTTGGTAAAACATATCCTATTGCCGAGCTATCGTTTGATGAGGCAGCTGAGCTTGCCTACTTTGGTGCAAAAATCCTTCACCCTTCAAGCGTATTGCCTGCCCAGCTAAAGAATATACCCGTGCGCCTGCTTAATACCATGCAGCCCGAAGCGCACGGTACAGTTATTAAAGCCCATACCGATGGGCATAGTATAAAGGCCGTGGCGGCTAAAGATGGTATTACCACCATCAAAATAAAATCGACACGCATGCTTTTAGCACATGGTTTTTTACGCCGTGTATTCGAGGTTTTTGAACGCTACCGCACGTCTATTGATATGATTACCACGTCGGAAGTGGCTGTGGCTGTTACCATAGATAACGACCAATACCTTGAGCCTATAATGGCTGAGCTTAAAGAGTTTTGCAGCGTTGAAACCGAAATAAACCAAACCATTATTTGTATTGTAGGCGATTTTGTGGGTGAAAAAACCGGCTATGCCGCCCGTGTTTTTGATGCCTTGAAAGATGTGCCTATCCATATGATATCGTACGGTGCAAGCCAAAATAACATTACGCTGCTGGTAGATTCAGCAAATAAGAAGCCTGCGCTGGTTGCTTTAAATGAAGGCATTTTTGGCTTAGTGCCGGCCATGGCTTAATACCACTCAATACATAAAAACAATAAATCCCCGTAAGTAAGGACCTTCGGGGATTTTTATTGCTTCAGGTTTTCGCCTGTCATCTATGATTCGGTCGTAAGATATGCTTTGATAAGGCGAACCATCAGGTTGTTCAAATACTCAACATCGTATTTGCCAATAGTTGGTTCTATATGCGAGTTGCCAATGCCGCTATGGTCGGTTAAAAATACATAGGAGCCACCGGTTGCAATGCTCAAAAAGCGCATTAAAAACTCAGTGTTTTTGTCAATTCCGCTTGATGTTATAGGTATAATGCGTATACCTTTTTTAGCAGCGTTCATTACAGCTTTTTGAATTTTGGCTTTGTTATCAGGAGTGTTGTGTGGAGGCGCATCCAATACTAAGAACATAATACGGGCAGTTGCATCCTCGCTCCAGTCGTGTTTGTTAATGCCATCATCAAGGCCTTCTTCTACCGCTTCTTCAAAGTCGCCGCCGCCACCTGCGTATTGAGCGTTAAGGTCGGTAAGAACTTTGCTCATATCATTTGTAAAGGGGAAAGAGCGTACAACATACTCATCGCCTTTATCGCGGTACACATTGGCACTCACACGAATATCCACTGTTTGTTCACTCTCTGCTTTAACACGGCGAACTACATCGCTAAGTTCTTCTTTCAGGTATTTTATTTCATCGCCCATAGAGCCTGTGGCGTCAATCATAAACATAATGTCCAGTTTATTAGCCGTTTTAGAGCTACGGGTAATGTCAACCGAAATAGGGCGGGTATTGCCTGCAGAGCCGGCATCAACGCTTTTAGTTCCACCAGAGGTTGCTACTTCTATTGTACCACCATCGGCAGTACCTTTCTCAAATAAGCCTGCAAAAAGATAACAGTTGCCATTGTTATCAGAACGTCCTTCGTAAACCGTTTTGCCTTTTTTATCTTTTAATACCACTTTAACATCGTTTTGTGGCTTGCCGCCTGATGTTACTTTTACATAGTAACGGTTGCCAAGGTCAAAGCCCCAGTTAGGCTCCATGCCTTTCCAGTCGCTTTTTTTGCGTACCCCGTCAAAAAAATCCCAGTTGCGGTTATCGCTCCATTCGCCTGCTGTTAACTGTCCTGCATGGGCATCGGGCTCACGAACAACGGCTTTGGTATCTGCTTTTTTATCGGCATCAAACTTTGTGCTTTTGCCTTTAACTTCAGACATACTTTTCTTTTCGGTTACTTCCTTTCTGCCCGATACTTCTTTTGAAACAGTTACGTCGGCAGCTCTTTTAGAAGTCACTGCTTTACTAGCTGTATACGTCGGTGCTTTTGATATTTTAGATGAAGAACCTGAAGTAACCGTAACTCCTGTAGTGGTACTAATTGACCCAGCTACGCTAGTAGGGGATGAAATAGTCA
>JBIPNX010000099.1:0-6959 GCA_044378145.1 Flavobacteriales bacterium
TTTCGCACACCAAGCTTCATGATGATGCAGTAGCAGTTGCTAAATCTGAAGATGATGCTACCGGCGATGCTAAAACTAAAGAGGTTAAAGCTAAAAAAACAGTTAAGAAAGCGGTTGACAACTCTGAAAAATCTACCCTTGGTGATTTTGACGTGTTAGCTAACCTTAAATCTAAAATGGAGAAAAGCGAAGGCGCTACCAAAGCTAAAGCCCCAAAGGCTAAAGTTGAGGAGGCTCCTGCCGCCGACGAAGCCCCAGAAGCACCTGCTGCTGAAGAAGGCGAAGCTCCTGCAGCTGAATAAGGTTTTTAAAACCCAAAATAGTAAAAGCCCTGTCCGACTGAGTCGGACGGGGCTTTTGCATTGTATGCCGATAAGTGCCAGATTTTGTTTAACCATCTTTATATGATATTGCCTAACTTTACTTAAAACGTTGCCTATGCTGTTAAAACTACATATGCGGATTGCTATTGCCTTGTTGGGTATATCACTGTTAAGTGGTTGCATTAAAGAGCCTGTGGCGTTTTTTTCGGCGCCGGGGCTTGTAGGGATTAACCAACCTGTGCAATTTTCAAACTACTCTGTTGATTCCAATTCTTATTTATGGGATTTTGGCGATGGCGACACATCTACCGATGAAAACCCTACCCATGCCTATACATTGCCGGGTACTTATACCGTAACGCTTACAGCCATTTCAGGAAACGGTAAGAAGAAAGATATTACAAGCCAAAGTATAGATGTGGATATGGCACAAACGTTTGTAGGTACTTATTTGGTTCAGCAGAATTGCACCGGAAGCAGTTCTATTGCTTATACCATGGAGACCTTTGTTAATAATGGTAATTTATACCTTTCGGGCTTTGATATGGTACCCTCTGATTTTACCTGCAATTTTATAGACAACAATACATTTAGTATCCCTACCCAATTTTATAATAACATAACTTATTCAGGCACCGGAACTATTACCGGTAATAATTTCAGCATTATGTATACTAAAACAGAAGGAGGCACTACTACAACCTGTACCGCCAATTGTACTAAACAATAATTTAGTTATGAAAGCAGTTTTACGATTTACACTATTCTTTTGGGCAACCGTTTTGCTTGCAGGCTGCGCTAAAGAGCCATTGGCATTCTTTTCTGTTGATGCTACTAATCCATTAAAAACAGGCGTGCCCATACAGATGATTAACTACTCGGTTGATGCCACCAGCTACGAGTGGGATTTTGGCGATGGCAGTACCTCTACCGAAGAATCACCAACACATACTTACAGCCAGGCGGGAATATATACCGTTACCTTAAAAGCCAAATCGGGCAATAAAGAGAACATAAAAACCAAGGTCTTCAATATAAGCCTGAACGCAAATCCTATGTTTGTTGGGACGTACGATGTAACCGATAACTGCAGCACCAGCGGTACATTGCTCTATACCATAACCATTACCGATGAAGGTATAAATATTGCTATTACTAACCTTAAAAACAGTGGCATTACACTTCAGGCGCAAACGTTTAACAGCAACTTTAATATACCTGCCCAAAACATTGAAATACAAGGAGAGACTTGGGGTATATCAGGCTCCGGGTCTGTGTTTAACGACCAGATAAATGGGTTTTACAATATTGGCAACGGGTTTCAACAAGAGTCGTGTAACTTTACAGGGCAAAAACAATAACACCCGTAGATACGTTACAACCGGATGATTTATAATACCCTCTTAAAAGCTTTTGCAGGCTTTGCTTTGTGCATATCTGTAATTAGTTGCAATGTTAGCCCCAACCCTATTACAAGCAGCTATAATTATGCAAGCCCAACAGAGGTAATTATATTACCCGACACGCTGCGTGAGGTATCTGGTGTTGCGATATTAGACTCTACCACCGTATCATTTATTCAGGACGAAAACGGCATACTTTTTACCTATAGCCTGCGCGATAAACGCATGTCAAACCAACAGGCATTTGCTATTGACGGCGACTACGAAGAGATTACGCGCGTTGGTAAAACACTGTACATACTTCGCAGCGATGGTACCATTTTTGAAATTGCCGACTACCAAAATGCAGCATCAAATGTAGATACGTTTAACACCGGTATTCCTGCAGCAGATAACGAAGGCCTATGCTACGACAAAGCAAACAACCGACTGCTGATTGCATGCAAAAGCAAGCTTGATAAACGCGCCGGAGATAAAGATACACGGGCCATCTACGGCTTTGATTTAACTACCAAAACGCTAAGCAACGAGCCTGTTTATAATTTTGATTTGAAGGATATAAAAAAGTTTGCAGAGGATAATAACCTTGATATTCCGCAAAGCAAAAAGAAAGGCAAAAACGGTGGCGGGCCTGATATTAAATTTAAAACATCGGCAATAGATATACACCCAATCACTAAAAAGCTATACCTATTATCGGCAGCCGACCACATGCTGTTTATTTTTAACCTTGATGGCAAACTGGAACATATAGAGGTGCTGGATGCGCAACGCTATAACAAAGCCGAAGGATTAGCATTTTTTGCCAATGGCGATATGCTTATTACCAACGAAGCCCAGGATAAGAAACCGACACTGTTACGATTGAACTATAATAAATAGGTATATTTGTCTTAGTTAATAGTATTTATAACCAATCTCTTCCACCTGCTTCGGGTTATTACAAATTAATATTTAAAGATATGAAGTATTCAATATTCGGAAAGTGGATTGCCCTATTTGCTGTTGCTGTACTTACATTTACAGGCTGGAAAGACGATGATAATACACCGGCAGACACAGGCAATGTAACCTTTAGTATTGCCAACGAAATTGGCGGGCAGCCTATACAATTGGGCCAGTTAATATATACCAATGCAGCAGGCAACTAATACAGGGTTGATATGATGAAATATTACCTGTCTAACTTTACGCTAATTAAAGATGATAGCACAGAATACGCCATTGGTAACCACGAACTGGTTGACATTACCGTGCCTGCAAGCTGCGATATTGTTGCTAACGACATACCTAACGGCACCTATACTAAAGTGCGCTTTAACCTGGGTATAGACAGTTTATATAACCATTCTGGAGACCAGGCCGGAGACCTTGACCCAATTAACGGTATGATATGGTCTTGGAATACAGGCTATATCTTTTTTAAGCACGAAGGAGCATATAAAGACTCTTTAAACCAAACGCAAGGCTTGCTTTTTCACTACGGCACAGATAAAGCTTTATCTACAGTAGAAATTACCATACCTGCACTGGTAATAAACGGGAACAACAAAAAAGTAAACCTGGTATTTAATTTAAATGCGCTTTATGCCGCACCAAACCAAATAGATTTTAACGTTAACAATGTTCATCAATCAACAAGTCCAAGCGATACGCAATGGATATTGAAGATGAAGCAGAATTTTACCCAGGCATTTAGCTTTAAAAGCATAGAGTAATATGAAAAAGGTTGTATTTGCCCTTTCTATACTACTATGGTTGAGCCTTTTCTTGTTAAACGCCTGTAAAAAAGACGATACCAATACCGGGCCAACGCCCTATACACTGGTTATTCCGCAAGGTTTGCCAAATATGCCCATACCTGCCAATAACCCTTTAACTGTAGAAGGTATAGCACTTGGCCGCAAACTTTTTTACGATCCTATTTTGTCGGGCGACAACACCCAATCGTGCGGAAGCTGCCACAAGCAAAACTTTGCATTTGTAGATAGTAGCTTACAATTTAGTATAGGGATAGATAACCAACCCGGCACACGCAATGCCATGCCTTTATTTAACCTTGGCTGGAATACCGAAGGGTTATTTTGGGATGGAGGAGCTAGCAACCTTGAAAGCCAGGTAATTGGGCCGATACAAAACCCGGTTGAAATGCACGAGTCGTTGCCCAATGTTATTGCAGAGCTACGTGCACATACAGAGTACCCGACTCTTTTCAGGGCTGCTTTTGGTACTGATAGCATTACCGTGCCATTTCTTATGAAAGCCATAGCCCAGTTTGAGCGTACGCTAATATCGGGCAACTCTAAATACGACCAATACCTTCGCGGCCTTGCTACGCTTACCCCCCAGGAACTAAATGGGTTAGACCTTTATACCAACATGAGTAAAGGCGATTGCAACCATTGCCATGTATTGGGTAGCACCTTTTCTGATTTTGAATTCCGCAATACGGGTTTAGATAGCATACCGTTTGATAAAGGCCGTGGAATGATTACACTAAACGCTGCCGACGATGGCAAGTTTAAAACACCATCGTTACGAAATATTGCCCTTACTGCTCCTTACATGCACGATGGTCGTTTTAGTGATTTAACACAGGTATTAAATTTCTACAATACAGGATTTCACTACACAGCTAACCTTGATGTAAACCTGCAAACAGCCGTTAAAGGAAGATTATCTCAACAGGAAATGCTGGATATAATTGCATTTTTAAATACACTTACCGATACTGATTTTATTACAAACCCGGCTTTTAGTAAGCCTTAAGAGGTATATTTAATCGGCAGTATTGCGAAGGCTCTTTTTACTGGTGCCTATTAAAAACACCAACCCTGCGTTGAAGTAGCCAATGTTGCCGCTGCTTTGCTTATCAGTAAATACCTGATACTTTTCTAAGTATAAGTTGCGGTAGTTAAAGTTCTGGAATATCATTTTGTAAGATAGCTTAAAACCCAACGCTACCCTATCGCCTGTAAAAAAGTAAAAGCGTAGCATAGGCTCTATAGAAAGGCCATTTGTATTGTAACCTGTGGGTGTTTTTAATGTATCGCTAAAAACATTGGTAAACCTGTTTAGCGAATAACCAACCTGCACCGAGCCTGTAAATATGGAATTATCGCCCATAAAAGTCTGGTAGCCAATATCGGCCGCAGGTGTAAGAATAAACATGCGGGTGCTAAAACCGGGGTTGCTTAAGCTATCAATAGTAAAGTGTGTAAAGCTAAACGCAGGACCTACCGTTAGCTTTTTAGCAATGGTAAAGTGGTACGATGTGTTAACGTCTATAATCTCGGAAAAGCTGGTACGTAGCGCGTAATTACTTGTAATAACCGGAATGCAAAAATCGGCCCTGAAGTTAGAACGGATAGGCTTTTGTCCCCATGCGGCCGTAGCCAGCAATAAGGGCAAAAATGTAATCATTACTATGTAGCGTATGCCTGTCTTCAATTTAAAGGGGTTTATACCTTTTACAGCTAAAAGGCAAAAAGGTTTACTTACCGCCAAACTTTTCAATTACCGCATTGCTTATGCCGGTGCTTGAGAAGCCTCCATCGTGGTAAAGGTTTTGCATGGTAACCATGCGGGTAAGGTCTGAGAAGAGCATTACACAGTAGTTAGCGCAGTCTTCGGCAGAGGCATTACCCAGGGGCGACATTTGGTCGGCATAGTCAAAAAAGGCATCGAAACCTCCTACACCTGTGCCGGCAGTAGTTTTGGTTGGCGATTGTGATATGGTATTTACCCTAACCTTGTTTTTAACGCCGTAATGGTAGCCAAAGCTGCGGGCAATACTTTCCAGCATGGCTTTAGCTTCTGCCATATCGCCATAATCAGGGAAAGTGCGTTGGCCTGCAATGTAGGTTAGCGATACCACCGAGCCCCACTCTGATATAGCATCAAGCTTATAGGCTGCCTGCAAGGTGCGGTGCAGCGACATGGCCGATATATCCAGTGTTTTATGGTAAAAATCGTAGTTAATATCGGTATACGGTTTGCCCTTGCGTACGTTTGGCGACATGCCGATTGAGTGCAGCACAAAGTCTATTTTACCACCCAAAACTTCCATTGCCTGTTTGAAAAGGTTTTCCAAATCCGCATCAATAGTAGCATCGGCACCTATAAGGGTTGAGCCTGTGGCTTCGGCAAGCTTGTTAATCTCGCCCATGCGTAAAGCTACAGGGGCATTGGTAAGCACAAAGGTAGCGCCTTCGGCATGTGCCTGTTCTGCTACTTTCCATGCAATAGAGTTACTATCAAGCGCACCGAAGATGATGCCGCGTTTGCCTTTTAACAAGTTATAAGCCATAAGTATATATTTTGAATTGGGGTAAAATTAGAAAATACAGCCAAATAGCTATCGCCAATACAATTTACTTTTCAACCAAAGTTATTAAAGAGGTGAACTATAACTCTACCCTACCCTCGTTCCAGGCAGTGGCAGCCTCGTCCAGCTCGGCATACCATGCTTCTCCGTATTTGCGAATTAGCGGGCCTTTTAAAAACCTGTACACAGGCACATCAAGGTTAGCGCCACACTCACACGCAGGCATACAGATATGCCATTTGTGGTAGTTTAGAGCGTCGTATTCCGGTAGTTTTTGTACACGTATAGGGTACAGGTGGCACGATATAGGCTTCTTAAAATCGATAACACCCGCATTGTGCGCTTTTTCTATTGCACAGGCAGCAATACCATTATCAAACACCACATAGGCACAACGGCCACCATCGCTAACAAGGGTGGTAACATAGTCGCCTTCCTCATCAACAACATATTTCCCATTCTTTTCAATAGCCTGTATGCCATCAAACTCCATAAAGGGTTTAACGTCTTCGTATATATCGTCTAATATGGCAGTTTCATTATCTTCTAATGGAGCTCCGGCATCGCCCTCAATACAACAGGCCCCCTTACATGCATTAAGGTCGCAAACAAAACGTCGTTCTAAAATATCTTCTGATACTAATGTATCCTGTACTACTAACATTTTACAAAGATACAAAGGATAAATTTGATTAGGCTAAATTGCAGAATACAGGAGTATCAATACTTTATAAAACTTATATATTTGCTTATGCGCAACCTTATACCACTTACCGTATTATTTTTTCTGTTACTAACCGTTGAAATAATAGGCGACTCGCTTGGCTACCCAATGATAGGCTGGATATGCAAACCTTTTTTAATGCCCGTATTAATGGTTTTATTTATGACCAATAATAAGGGTAA
>JBIPNX010000100.1:0-6947 GCA_044378145.1 Flavobacteriales bacterium
TCAGTCCACCCGGTTGTATCATCAATAACGGTATTCTCTACAATATCAGGGGCCAGTTGCACCATATCGGTATTAAATATATTGAATGATGCTCCCATCCTGAACAAGAGGCCAATGCCGTTAGACGCCAAGAAAAACCTATCGCCGGGAGAAACATAAAACTTAACGCAGTACTCCTTACCCACCTCTAACGGTGACGATAATTCCATTTGTACATACTCACGGTAAGGGTCTTGCCGCAGGGTATCTATCAATGCCCAAAAACCCACGTAGGCGCTATCCGAATGGGCATTCTCCGCCCCGAATACATTAAACGGAACACCTACAAATCCTCCGGTGGAGCACCTATGGAAATAGTCGGGCGAGCCCTCGGTAGGTTCGGTACAATTATCGGCATCCAAAATATTAAAAAGAGCCTGCGGGCATTGGCTGTGGCCCTCTAGATTGTAATTAAGCACAAGGCTTTGCGCAACAGAAATTTGCGCAACCATAACAAACGCTATCAGCAGTTTTATCTTCATTGGTGTTAGCCTTAAGATAAAATTAGCCATTAATAACGGGGCATCCAACTACAAAATTCGCAGGTTATCGGTAAAAAAAATCCCTTTGGCTTCGCAGCCAAGGGGATTTCAATAGTCTTTCTAAGGGTTAATTAGCTGGCTAATTCCAGAAAATCCTGGTGAACAGAAATATAAATTTCCGAATCAGTATCTACCTCTTTGCCCACAGGGCTAAGGGTTACGTATGGTTGTTCGTCCATACTTACTACAGTATAAACCTGCTTTGTAATGGTATTAATTACCTTGTCTCCTACTTCAAATTTCATGCGGTAAAAATATATAGTTATTTTGAAAAATCAGCTTTCAAACTCCCCTCCTTTTAACTTTTTATAAACAACTTTTTGCCTTGACAATCATTGCCTTTAAATAATAAAGCCCCGCAATGCGGGGCTTTATCTATCTGTTGCCAGTTGTAAACTGTCAGTTTATTACATCATGCCGCCCATGCCGCCGCCGCCCATTGGAGGCATTGCAGCACCTTCTTCTTTAATGTCGGCAAGTACACACTCTGTAGTAAGTAGCATGCCGGCAATAGAAGCAGCATTTTCTAACGCTACGCGGGTAACTTTAGTAGGGTCAATTACACCTGCAGCCAATAGGTTTTCGTAAACCTCGGTGCGGGCATTGTAACCAAAGTCGCCTTTGCCTTCGCGTATTTTTTGTACTACAATAGAACCTTCGCCACCGGCGTTAGCCACAATCTGGCGGATTGGCTCTTCAATAGCACGTTTAACAATAGCAATACCGTAGTTCTCGTCTTCGTTAACGCCTTTTAGCTTAGCTAAAGCCTCTTGCGCACGAATGTAAGCTACGCCACCACCCGGAACGATGCCTTCTTCAACGGCAGCGCGGGTAGCATGTAAAGCATCGTCAACACGGTCTTTTTTCTCTTTCATTTCTACCTCGGTAGCGGCACCAACGTAAAGTACAGCCACACCGCCCGATAATTTGGCAAGACGCTCTTGTAACTTCTCGCGGTCGTAATCGCTGGTAGTGTTTTCTATCTGAGCCTTAATTTGGCCTACACGTGCAGTAATATCATCTTTAGAACCGGCACCGTCAATAATGGTGGTGTTGTCTTTATCGATAGAAACTTTCTCTGCACGGCCTAAGTATGACAGGTCAGCGTTTTCTAATTTAAAGCCACGCTCTTCAGAGATAAGGGTACCACCGGTAAGGATGGCAATATCTTCTAACATAGCTTTACGACGGTCGCCAAAGCCCGGGGCTTTAACAGCAGCAACGCGTAACGAGCCGCGGATTTTATTTACTACCAACGTAGCAAGGGCTTCGCCTTCTAAATCTTCAGAAATAATTAAAAGTGGTTTGCCGCTTTGTGCAACTTTCTCCAGGATAGGAAGAACCTCTTTCATAGTAGAGATTTTCTTATCGTAGATAAGGATGTAAGGGCTTTCCAGTTCAGCAACCATTTTGTCAGGGTTAGTAACAAAATATGCCGAGCTGTAGCCGCGGTCAAACTGCATACCTTCTACTACCTCTACAGTAGTTTCAGTGCCTTTAGCCTCTTCTACAGTAATAACGCCTTCTTTCTTTACTTTACGCATAGCGTCGGCAATAAGCTTACCTATGAAAGGGTCGTTATTGGCAGATATAGTACCTACCTGCTCAATTTTATCGTAATCATCGCCAACGGTTTGAGACATTTTAGCCAAAGCGCCAACAACAGCTTCAACAGCTTTGTCAATACCGCGTTTTAGGTCCATTGGGTTAGCGCCTGCAGCTACGTTCTTTAAGCCCGCAGTTACAATTGCTTGCGCCAATACGGTAGCGGTAGTAGTACCATCGCCGGCAATATCAGCCGTTTTAGATGCTACTTCTTTAAGCATTTGCGCACCCATATTTTCTACAGGGTCTTTAAGCTCAATTTCTTTAGCAACAGTTACACCGTCTTTAGTAATAGATGGTGAACCGTATTTTTTATCAATAATTACGTTACGACCTTTAGGGCCCAACGTTACTTTTACGGCGTTAGCCAGTATGTCAACACCGCGTTTTAAAGCGTCACGTGCTTCCAGGTTGAAGGTGATATCTTTAGCCATTTTCTTAGCGTTTATTAGTTATTAATTAATATTCTTGTTTAAATTAAACTACTGCGTAAATATCCGATTCACGCATAATTAGGTATTCTTTACCTTCGATGGTAATTTCGGTACCTGAGTACTTTCCATATAAAACTGTATCCCCAGATTTTACAGCTGGCTTATTGCCTTTATCATCAACTTCACTAACTGATACTACAATTCCACGTTGTGGTTTTTCTTTAGCTGTATCCGGGATGTATAATCCACTAGCAGTCTTTTCTTCTACGGCTGCTGGCTCAACTACAACACGATTGGCTGTACCTGCGATGGGTTTGATGTTTACTTTTGACATATCTGTATTGTTTTGAATGTTATGGTTAAACTTATTGTTGTAAAACAACAAACGGTTGGCACATTCTATGCCAACCGTTTTATCTGTGTTTTTTTAAGACAATTTTTCAAAAACCGTGACAAACCGTGTATTCCTGTTTGTCAGTTTGACAGGCTTACTTAGTTCCTGTTGCAGGAGCTGCGCCTGGCTGACCGGCAGGGGTATTAACCGGAGCGTCAGTAGCTGCATCTTTTGCTAACGATTCTTTTTGGGTAGTAGCAGCCGGGCCGCCCATTACCGAAGCCAAAATAGCTAACGCGATAAGTGCCGAAGCCAAGCCCCAGGTTGCTTTTTCTAAAAAGTCGGTAGTGCGGCGTACTCCAAACATTTGGCCCGAAGACTGAAAGCCTGAAGCCAAACCACCACCTTTTGAGTTCTGCACTAATACTACTAATATTAGAAGAATGCAGATTATAAGAATTATTACTGTTAATGCTGATGCCATTTTGTAAGGTATTATTTAATTCTCTTTTTGCTTTAAAAATTCAATTTGGGCGGCAAAGTAACTGCTTTTTTCGGGATTTAGCAAGCTTAATTTTTCGTAAATGCGTATTGCCTTGGGTATATTGCCCTGTGCGGCATACACTTTTGCCAGTGTTTCGCTCACTATTTCCCCGTCATCGGTCATGCTTTTTTTAGATGCATTAGCCGGCGAAAAGAACTCAGCCTTTTGAGGAACTATGCGGGGTTCGGCGGCTATAAACTTATCTACAAGCTCTTTAGGGTCGGGCTTTTCTTCTTCTACCTTTTGCTCTTTGGTAGTAGCTTCCGCCCCGGGAACGGTATGGTCTTTTATGAAGTGCAGCCAATCGCTAAACGATAAATTATCGGGTACCACTTCAATAGGTTTAATTACCGCAACAGGCTCTACTACCACTTTGGCTGCATCTTCGGCAATAGTAACCTCTTCTTCTGTTTCTGCAATACTCTGCGGCACAGGGTGTTCTTCTTCTTTAGCAGGCTCTTTCTCTAACAGCGACAGGTAGTCAATCTCAGGCACAAGGGCCGAAATTGCATCTTCTACCACAGGTTCCGGCTCAGCAACAGGCTCTTCCTTTTTAGGGGTATCGCCAAAGTCAATTACTATAGGCTTAATGGCTGTAGGCCCGGTCCTTTCTTCAGCCTTAAATTCCACAGGTATAAAAACAGGTGGCTCGGGCTTAATTTCTTCGGCAACAGGTTCTACAGGTTTTACCTCTTCGGCAGGCTCTATTACTTCATCTTTCCGCTCCTCTCTCTTCTCTTCTCTCTCCTCGCTAATAACAATAGGCCTTATTGCGGTTACCCTTGGCACTTCAATAACAGGTTCAACGGGTTTTACCTCTGCAACAGTTTCTTCAACTACCGGTTCCACTTCAGCAACGGGTTCAACCGTTGGTTCTTCAATAACAATGGGTTTTATAGCCGTAGGCTGAACCTCCACAACAGGCTCTTCTATTTTCTCTTCTACTGCGGGTTGAGTTGTTTCTGTTATAGGCTCTTCAACTTTTGGCTTTACCTCTATAACCGGATCTGAAATTTTCTCACTCTTCACTCCTCTCTCCTCACTCCTCTCTTCAATAGCATCAGGGTGGATAACCTCAAACAACCTCCTACGGTCGGTAATGGCTGCCGCTACTCGCTTTAGCATTTTATCAAAGGCAATATCATTTTCGTTGTGCAGGGTTTTGGCAAGCAATACCTTGGCCGACTGGAAATAAGGATAGCCGGTTTCCACCTCCCGCAAATCGGGCAGTGCATCAGCCGTAGCCGATTCCGGGTTTTTAACCAGCGCTATAAAGTCGTCCTTTTTCACTACCAGTTAATCACGGCTTTGTTAAATATATCCTGCACCAATTGGGTGTTAATGTCTTTTATCAAATCGGTCTCTACCGCATTTAATGGCACACTCGACTGCCAGTCGGCAAAGCGCGAAAACGATTGCTCAAAGTTTTTTGTATCGTCCAGCTTGTTTTCAAACTTAACCATTACTGTAATGGTAAGCCTGTTAAGGGCAGCGGTCTGGTTGCCTGTTACGGCTACCGGAGCTACATTGTACGATGTTATGTAGCCTTCAAAATTCAAATCGCCATTGTCCTGTATTAACGACAAGCGGGTTTGCGATACAAAAAGGTCTTTCAACGCCTCGGTAAATGCCTGTGCCAACGTAGGCTGCACAATGGTAGCGTTGTTGGTAAAGGTTTTTATTGATACTGTTTTAGCCGCACCTGTAGAACCACCGGTAAATGAGTAGCCCATTTTACAGCCTGTGCAGCCCGTAAGCAGCACCGCTAAAATTGATATGTACAGTAGTTTCTTCAACAGTATTTTATTCAAGATTATATTCTTTAATCTTCCTATACAACGTACGTTCCGATATTCCCAACTCCTTAGCGGCATTGCGGCGGCGGCCTTTGTTTTTATCCAATGCGCGCTTTATCAGTTCCAGTTCACGCTCTTGTAATGATAGTGATTCTACCTCAATCTCCTTTGGTTGTTGCAAGGGCGAGCTGTAGTTAGTTACCGCTTGCGTGCGTTGCGGCATAATCTCAAGCCCGGTGTTATGCACCAATGGCTCTATTTCGTCGTGCAGCTGGTGCAACAGTTGCGAGTTATCTTTTTGAAATTCTACGCTTGCCGTACCGTTTTGTGCCAACTCAGCCACTACTTTGCGCAGGTCCGATATATCGCGTTTCATATCAAACAGCACCTTGTATAATATCTCGCGCTCCGACAGATCGGTTTGCCCACCTTCCGGCTTATACAAAGCAGGCAGGTTGCTAACGTTGTTATCAGGCAAATATTTTATAAGCACATCGGCAGTAACGTTGCGCTCCTTCTCCAGTATAGAAATTTGCTCGGCTACATTTTTCAACTGGCGGATATTGCCCGGCCAGCGATAGTTTGTAAGCACTACCTGTGCCTGGTCGTCTAACCGTACCGAGGGCATTTTGTACTTCTCGGCAAAGTCTGCCGCAAACTTGCGGAAGATTAAAGGGATATCCTCTTTGCGCTCCCGCAACGATGGTACAAAAATTGGCACTGTGTTAAGGCGGTAGTATAGGTCTTCCCTAAACTTACCCTTTGCCACAGCATCAGGAATGTTTACGTTGGTAGCTGCCACCACACGCACCTGTGTTTTTTGCACTTTTGATGAACCCACGCGGATAAACTCGCCACTCTCTAACACCCTTAGCAGGCGCACCTGCGTAAGTAAGGGTAGCTCAGCTACCTCATCTAAAAAGATGGTGCCACCATCTGCAACTTCAAAGTAGCCTTTGCGGGCCTCGTTAGCGCCGGTAAAAGAACCTTTCTCGTGGCCAAACAGTTCAGAGTCTATAGTACCCTCGGGTATGGCACCGCAGTTTACAGCTATAAAGCTGCTATGCTTGCGCGGACTTAAATTATGTATGATTTTAGAAAACACCTCTTTACCTACCCCACTCTCTCCTGTTATCAGCACGCTCATATCGGTAGCTGCCACCTGGTAGGCTGTTTCCAAAGCACGGTCTAGCATGGGCGAATTACCCAAAATGCCAAACCGCTGTTTTATATCTTGAACTGTCATTGGTTTAACTTTTAATCTGTCCCTTACAAGGACGGATGAGCGTTGAATTTATTACACCCACCTGAAACATAATGTTACTCCACGAGCGCCAACTGCGTAGTCTATTTCTCTTTCTTCCGTTCCCAAATCATAGTAACCGGGCGGTGCTTCCCTTCATCGCCATGATCGTGGTCGTGTTCCTCCCCATCAACATGGTCGTGGTTGTGGTTTTCGCTGTCTTTGGTAACTGTCGCGGTAATTTCTATGGTACTGTCGGGCTTGTAAACAATGGTTATTTCCCTGTCGGGAGAAAAATTACTGTACAACGTATTTTCTTTAATACGCTTATACAGCAGGCTGTTGTCGCCCATTGCAGCCCTAAAATAATCGTCGGTAACTTTAGTAATTACCATGTCTCTAGAGTTTTC
>JBIPNX010000101.1:0-6912 GCA_044378145.1 Flavobacteriales bacterium
CATGCAAAGTCACAATGCAAACCTTCGTCGCGAGATATAAGCTCGTTAGAGAAAGTTAAGCCCGGCATCAGGCCGCGTTTCTTTAACCAGAATATAGAACAGAAAGAGCCTGAGAAGAAAATTCCTTCCACTGCTGCAAAGGCTACTAAGCGCTCTGCAAAGTTTCCGTTCTCAATCCAACGCAAAGCCCACTCACCTTTTTTGGTTACGCATGGCATGTTGTCCAATGCATGAAAAAGGTAGTCTTTCTCTTTCGGGTCTTTTATGTAAGAGTCAATCAACAACGAGTAAGTTTCGCTGTGGATGTTTTCTATCATAATCTGGAAACCATAGAAGCAACGTGCCTCTGGGTACTGTACTTCGTTCATGAAGTTAACAGCAAGGTTTTCATTTACTATACCGTCAGATGCGGCAAAGAACGCTAATACGTGTTTTACAAAATGCTTCTCGTCTGAAGTTAACTTGTGTTCCCAATCAACAGTGTCGGCCGATAGGTCTATCTCTTCAGCCGTCCAAAAACTCGCCTCAGCCTTTTTGTACATTTCCCAAATATCCTTGTGTTTAATAGGGAAGAGGACAAAACGGTCCTTATTTTCTTGTAAAATTGGTTCTACCATTATTTCAATATTTTTAAAATTATAACGCAAATGTGTTTACCCCTGCCAAACAAATTTTTCCGGCAGAGCGGTGATTTATTCCCGCATGTAAAACTGGATTTGCAAATTTTCTTTTTTTCATCACACCAAGCAATACATTGTTATTCACAAATGGGATTGTTTTTTAACACTCTCTTAACATCTCTTACAAAGCCCATGGATGCTATTGTTTAAGCGTATTGAGGTGTTGCATCTATAAAATTATTTCATTCAAATCTTAGTATGATACGATGCAATTTTTTTAGTTAACAAATACCCTGTTAATAATCGGTTAGTTCGGTATATCAGGCACTTGCCGTGCAAAAAAAAATATTACCCCGTGTTAACGGGCTTTGTAGCGGGCAGGCATCGGGTATCGGTCTATAATAGTAAACGAATAATAGACCGTTTTGTTACACCGTTACATGCGTATGGTACACCACAAAAGTTTTGGGCTGTAAGCCCATAAAACAGGGCAAACTATCAATGAGGTAAAACGGGTGAAATGCTGCTTTTTGCGCTACTAACAGGTTATCAACGGGCATTTTGGCAGGCTCCGAAAGTTAATGTTGGCACTTGCAAGCCTGATTAAAGAATTAAAAAGCTAAAGAATGAAAGAATGGATAAAAATCTTTCAGATTTCACGTTTCAGATTTCAACTCGAAAAGCTACAAATTACTCCCCAATGGCAACCACCTCTTTAACCTCAGGTATCATGCGGGTTAGCAGGTTTTCAATGCCATTCTTAAGGGTTACGGTTGATGATGGGCAGCCCGAGCATGAGCCTTGCAACACCACGTTTACCGTACCATTCTCAAAAGAGCGGAAGGTAATAGCGCCACCATCCTGCTCCACTGCAGGGCGTACAAACTCGTCCAGCGCACCCATAATTTTAGCTACCACTTCGGCATCGTTAGCGCTAAGGGCAGGGGCAACGGTTTCTACCTTTTTAGGGGTTGGTAGTTTAATAATAGACTCGCCGCCGTTAGCCAGAAACTCCTTTATAAAGGTGCGTAGCTCTTGGGTAATTTCAAACCACTCCACATCGTTGGTTTTGGTAACCGATACAAAGTTGGCGGTGATAAATACATTCTTTATATAAGGAAAGCCAAAAAGCTCTTTTGCCAGTGGCGATGAGCCTTCGGTATCTTCAATGCAGGTATATTCGGCAATACCGTCGGGCAACAGGTAAAAGCTGGCCACAAACTTCATGCTGTTTGGGTTGGGCGTTTCTTCTGCGTAAACGGTAACGGGTATGCGGGTTTTAACGGGTTCCATAGTAATGGTAATATATATAGTACAAAGGTAGTAATAAGTGGGTAGTGGTTGGTGTGTAGTTGGTAGTTTTATTATAACTATTTTTCTATTCACTGTCCACTATCCACTATCCACTACTATATTTGGAGCATGGAAACTAAAGGCTATAAGCGCCCGGTGCTGGGTGTTGTTGGCGGCGGACAGTTGGGCCGCATGCTTATTCAGGCTGCTGTAGATTTGGATGTAGAGGTACACATACTGGACCCCGACGAGAATGCACCCTGCAAACACTTGTGCGCATCATTTGCCCACGGCGATTTCCGCGATTACAATACCGTACTAAACTTTGGTAAAGGTAAACACACCCTTACCATTGAATTTGAAGATATTAACGCCGATGCTCTGCAGGAGCTGGAAACAACATGGGGGGTAAAAGTATACCCTCAACCACGTGTTATTAAGCTGGTACAGGACAAAGGCGAACAGAAAATGTTTTATGCCGCAAACGGTATCCCTACTTCATCGTACCATTTAGTTGCTAATAGGGAAGAGGCTCAGGCTTATGCAGATAAGGGGCCATTCTTTCAAAAACTACGCCGCGGCGGATACGATGGTAAGGGCGTTAAAAAGCTTGGCTCTAAAGCCGATTTTGAAACCGCCTATAACGAACCATCGGTATTAGAAGCGCTGGTTAATTTTGAAAAAGAACTATCGGTTATAGTAGCTCGCAACCCGCAAGGCGAGGTTAAGGCCTTCCCGGCAGTGGAGATGTATTTTAACCCCATAGCTAATTTGGTAGAGTTTTTATTTGCCCCGGCAAATATCACCCCCGAGGTTGAACAGGAAGCTAAACGCATAGCCATAGAAGTTGCCACTAAACTGGAGATTGTTGGTGTGCTGGCAGTAGAGATGTTCCTTACCAAAGAGGGCGAGGTACTGGTAAACGAGATTGCCCCCCGTCCGCATAACAGCGGCCACCAAAGTATAGAGGGTAATATCACCTCGCAATACGAGCAGCACCTGCGTGCTATTTTAGGTTTGCCTCTGGGTGATACCTCTATTATAAAGCCTGCATCTATGCTTAACCTACTGGGCGAACCGGGCCACGAAGGCGAGGCTGTTTACCAGGGGATGGATGAACTCCTTAAAATAGAAGGCGTGTACCCACACTTATATGGTAAGAAGTTTACCAAGCCCTACCGCAAAATGGGGCACATAACCATTCTTGCCGATACTGTTGATGAGCTACTAGCCAAAACCGAAAAGGTGAAAGGGGTGGTTAAGGTGGTAGCGTAAAATGAAATCCACCAACGCCATATTTTTTAAAAAAGCCCTAACCATTCTTATAGCATTAGTATGGCTGGCTAATGGCTTGTTTTGCAAGGTGCTTAACCTGGTTCCCCGCCACCAGGAAATTGTGGCTACAATATTAGGTGCCGACTATGCATGGCTCTTTACCAAAGCTATTGGAGTATCAGAGATTTTTATGTTTGTTTGGATAATCAGCGGAATTAAGTCTCGCTGGTGTGCCATTGCCCAAATAGTGATAGTGGCTACTATGAATACCCTGGAGTTTATTCTGGTGCCCGACTTATTATTATGGGGAAAAATGAACAGTGTATTCGCTTTGTTGTTTATTGTACTGGTTTATATAAACGAGTTTAAATTGCCACCGGCAAAACTCATAAACGCCAAAGCATAATGCTTACCTTAAAGAACCACCCCTTTGCGGTAGAAACCTTTTTCGAAAACTCACTGGTTCTCACTTACGCTGTCCCCAAAGAAGAATTACAAAAGCTTATTCCCCCTTGCCTGGAGCTTGATACCTTTAATGATACCTGGGCTTTTGTGGCCGTGGCTATGGTTAAAACCAAAGACCTTAGGCCCAAAGGCTTTCCTGCTTTTATGGGGAATGATTTTATCTTAACAGGATTCCGAATATTTGTGCGCTATACCACCAGCGCGGGCAAAAGGCTTAGAGGCTTGTACATATTAAAATCGGAGACCAACAAGGCACGAATGTCGTTCTTCGGGAACATCTTCACCCATTACAACTACGGCACTACCGATATTGATTTTAATAAAACATCGGGGCGCATTGGGGTTAAATCGAATCAATCGGATATAGATATTATAGTAGACACTAGCAATGCCGATGCTAAGCTTCCGGCATCGACACCATTTGCCGATTGGAAAGAGGCCCGCCGCTTTGCCGGCCCGTTGCCGTTTACCTTTACCTATAATAAGGAGACGAAAGAGGTGTTGATTATAGAAGGCGTCCGCGAAAACTGGACACCCCGCCCGGTGGAGGTTATTAAAGACCGTGTGGGTTTTGTTGCCGATAAGCGGTTTAAGGGCTTGGTTTTAGCCAATGCCTTTTTAATAGAAAATGTACCTTACCATTGGAAGAAAGGCAAAATAGATAAATGGACCAACCGCTAAGACAACCCTTTCAGGGCATCAGTAATATTATCAGGTTCAACTGGCATTATTATGTTATTGCCGGTGTTCTCTTTATTTTCTCTATCTATTTAATTAATGCCGGTGTTATTGTACCTATAGCTTGGCTTTATGCCTATGTTGCCATGCTTATTTGGCTATTTTTAGCTTTGGTTGTTTTGGGTACATTTATATCATTAGCTGTATCGTATTATATATACGACTATTCTGACTTATATCACCTGAAATGGTTAAATAATCTAAATATTCAACCCGATAGTATACTTGCCAATATCAATGCAGGGTTTGATGAAACTAGTGCCATTATTGCCTCTAAATATCCACAGAATAAATTAATGGTTTTCGACTTTTACAATCCTACAAAACATACCGAGGTTTCTATAGAACGGGCAAGAAAGGCCTACCCGCCATTTCCCGGTACACAAACTATAAGCACAACTACTATTCCTGTTGATGATAATAGCGTAGACTATGTATTCCTGATTATGGCAGCCCATGAGATTAGAGATAATCAGGAACGTGTTTCTTTC
Organism: Flavobacteriales bacterium; assembly: GCA_044378145.1. Lineage (GTDB taxonomy): Bacteria > Bacteroidota > Bacteroidia > CAMBQF01 > CAMBQF01 > CAMBQF01. Next base: position 4,883 of record JBIPNX010000101.1, read on the forward strand.
TTCAAACAGCTAAATAGCAAGCTAAGCGACAAGGGTAGGGTAGTGGTGGTTGAGCACCAGCGCGACTTACCAAATTTTCTTGCTTTCAACTTTGGATTCTTCCATTTTTACTCACCTGCCAGCTGGAGAAATACCTTTGAAAAATCAGGTTTTAAAATAGAGACACAATTTAAACAAATGCCATTTATATCCACCTATATACTAGCAAAAAATGGAAGTTCATCTTAGGGTAATAGGAGTACTTTTATGCCTTTTATCGTTAATCCATATTGGTTTTGCCAAACGTTTTAACTGGGGCGAGGAGCTAAAGCCACTCAGCCTTATTAATAAGCAAATGATGGAGGTACATACCTTTTTTGTAGCCCTCACGGTAATGCTTATAGGTCTGCTTTGCTGGTTCTATGCTGATAATCTGGTTAACTCTGCATTTGGGCGTGTAATAGCAATGGGCTTAGGAATATTCTGGGGCATCAGGCTATTGTTTCAATTCTTTGTGTACTCACCCAAGCTATGGCGCGGCAAACCTTTTGAAACTACCATGCACATCATCTTCAGCCTGCTATGGATCTACCTAACCTTTGTATTTATCACCGTAGGCCTAAATATGTATGCTACAGAATAACCTCATAATTACTAATTAATAATTCATAATTGAAAACCCTATCTTTGTAACATGAATGCACAAGTAGGAATTATAATGGGCAGCAAAAGCGATTGGCCTGTAATGGAAGCCGCAGCTTTGGTTCTGGATAAACTTGGAGTGAGCTACGAGGTTAATATCGTATCGGCCCACCGTACCCCAAAACGCATGTTTGAATATGCCGAAACTGCCGTAAGCCGTGGCTTAAAAGTAGTTATAGCCGGTGCAGGCGGTGCAGCCCACCTTCCGGGTATGGTAGCATCGTTAACCCCACTTCCGGTTATTGGTGTTCCTGTTAAATCGTCTAATTCTATTGATGGATGGGACTCGCTACTATCTATTGTGCAAATGCCTAATGGTATTCCTGTTGCTACAGTGGCAGTTAATGCTGCGCAAAATGCGGGTATACTGGCTGTGCAAATACTGGCTACCAGTGATAATGATTTATTAGAGCGCATGGCTGCCTTTAAGAAAGAACTTGGAGAGAAAGTAGTTGATGATGATGCAGCACTTAATCCTAAAAGATCGAAATTAGGTTTCTAATATAAATTCCTGAAAAATGTTTTATTCTGCCGAGCAGGTTGCCGATTTAAGCAACTACCGTTTTGAATTTCTAAAGGTTGATTTTAACGCGAATGTTCTTCGCCTAACGCTTAACCGCCCCGAGAAGAAAAATGCAATGAACCCTACATTGCTTAATGAGATATCGTTTGCCTTAACCCACGCCAAATACAACAATAGTGTGTGGGCGGTAGTGATAGGAGCGGAAGGTAATATTTTTTGTGCCGGAGCCGATTTGCTTTCTTTTGCAGGTGCAGCTACCGAGCAATCATCTACAATCCCTGACCCAAGCGAACCTATCCGTTTGGTGGAGGTTTTTGCAGGATTATTCAAGCCTTGCATTGCAAGGGTTCACGGTTCGGTTTATGCCGGTGGATTTATGATTGTTAGCGGTTGCACCCATGTAATATCGGTTGAGCAGGCTACCTTCAGCTTACCCGAAGTTAAACGTGGCTTATGGCCTTTCCAGGTTATGGCCGGTTTAATGAATGTGATGCCACACCGCACCATGCTTGACTTGTGTATGCGTGCAGGTTCTTTAACAGCACAGCAGGCTAAAGAGGCAGGCCTTGTATCTCAGGTAGTTTCAAATGTTGAAGAATTAGATTTAGCCGTTAATGCTTTGGTTGATGATATTAAGCAATACTCGCCCGCGGCTATTCGCAAGGGCTTAGAGGCTTACCATAACATGGGCGCTAAACAAGGCAGCGACTTGCATTTGTATATGTTCGAGATGCTAGGAAAAACCATTGAAACAAAAGACGCGCAAGAGGGGTTAAAGGCATTTATGGAAAAGCGCCAGCCGGTGTGGACAGGCGAATAATTTCCA
>JBIPNX010000102.1:0-6885 GCA_044378145.1 Flavobacteriales bacterium
GCAAGTTGCGGGGTGATTTTTTGGGCTTCGGCACGGGTTAAAATAGCCAGTGTTTGGCCGTAAATGGTTTCGGCATGGCGCATAACCCTGTCTTTATTGTATTTGCCAAGCACCTCGTTATACACGTTAATTAAACCACCGGCGTTGATTAAAAAGTCGGGGGCGTAAATAATACCACGTTGTATCAATGCTTGCCCGTCTTGCTCTTCAATTGCTAACTGGTTGTTGGCAGAGCCGGCAACAATTTCGCATTTAAGGCGTGGAATGGTTTCGCTGTTAAGCGTAGCGCCTAATGCACAGGGAGCATAAATATCAGCCTGTACATCGTAAATATCGTTAGGGTTAACAACCGTAGCACCTGTTTCGTCAACAGCCTTTTTTCAGGTTATCTTCGTTTATATCAGCTACTAACAGTTTAGCACCTTCTTTAGCTAATAGTTGAAGCAGGTAAAAACCTACATGGCCTGTACCCTGCACAGTAACAGTTTTACCGGTAAGGCTATCACTGCCCCATTTGTGTTTAGCCGCAGCTTTCATACCCATGTATACGCCGTAAGCGGTAACCGGACTAGGGTCGCCACTACCGCCCATACTCTCAGGCAGGCCCGATACGTGTTTGGTTTCGTTGCTGATGTATTCCATATCGCGGGTGTTTATGCCCACGTCTTCGGCAGTAATGTATTTACCACCAAGGCTTTCTACAAACCTGCCAAAGCGGCGTATCAATGCTTCTGATTTTTGTGTTTTGGCATCGCCTATAACTACGGCCTTGCCACCACCCAGGTTTAAGCCTGTAATGGCTGCTTTATAGGTCATACCACGCGAAAGGCGAAGAACATCGTTCAATGCTTCCGTTTCGTTAGCGTAATTCCACATACGCAAACCGCCCAGCGACGGGCCCAATACCGTGTTATGAATTGCAATTATGGCTCTTAACCCTGTTGCTTCGTCGTAGCAGAAAGTTACCTGCTCGTGTCCACCTAATGTCATCCCCTCAAACGGTTTCTCTATGGTGGCCTTATTCTCTTGCTTTACTAATGTCATTTTAAAGAGCTTTATTCAAAGAACGGGGCAAAGGTAAAAAAAATTGGCGTACAGCCAATTTTAGTTCTTAGTTCGTGGTTGCAGCAGGCTGTACTTGTGTTTCCGACAACCGCTCAAATTTGTCCTTTACAACACCCTAAAATATCGTAACTTTACGGTATATTTTAGATTGGTTGTTATGAAACGCTATATATATTTAATGGGTCTTTTGGTTGCTACGCTTGGGGTACAGGCGCAAAACCTGCAATCGGCACTTAACTACTGCACGTTTAACAGGCCTGGGGCTAAACCCTTTGTGGAAACGTACTTAATGGTACACGGTGAAACTGCCAAATTTGCCAAAAATGCCAATGGCAAATACCAGGGCAATGTAGAAGTGGTGCTTACCGCTACCCGCAACGATACTATTTTTTATGCCGATAAATACACCCTGCTTAGCCCTGAGATTTCTGATACCCTAAACGCTAAGCCTAATTTTATTGATAAGCATAACCTGCCCCTGCCAAACGGCAAATACACGCTGGAAATAAGCATAGCCGACCTTAACCGTGTAGCCCCTGCCTTTGCCGGTAATATCCCTATTCTGGTTAACTACCCTGATACGGGAGTGACCATGTCTGACATTATGCCTGTTGATACCTTTGTAAAAAGCAGCACCCCGACCCCGCTTACCAAAAGCGGCTATGAGATGGTTCCGTACATATCGGGCTACTATCCTGAAACCGTTACCAACCTTAACTTTTACACCGAGATATACGGCACCGATAAGAAGTTTGGCGCTAACGAAAAGTTTGTAATCTATAGCTTTATTGAATCTGCCGACACAAAAAAACCGCTGGATACACACTTTAAAACCAAAGTGTACTTAAGCCAGCCTGTTGTGCCTGTATTATCAAGCTTCGACATTACCAAGCTGCCATCGGGCAACTATTATCTTGTGGTTGATATCCGCGATAAAAATAACTTTATACTGGGTGGAAAAAAGTTATACTTCCAACGCAGTTCTGGCATTGCTCCCATAGCCGATTTAAGCGCTATGAACACCTTTGCCAATAACTTTGATGCCTATATTGCCCACCTTAAAACCGATACATTAAAAGATTTTGTGCGCTCACTACGCCCTATTGCCAGCCCTAAAGAGCGCATATTTATAGACCAGCTAAAAAAAGCTGACTCTACCGCTATCCGTACCTACTTTAAAACATTCTGGACAAACCATAACGCTGCCGACCCATTCAAAGGCTGGGCCGAATACCTGGCATTGGTAAAAGTAGCCAACCGCGAGTTTGGCACATCAATACGCCGTGGTTTTGAAACGGAACGTGGTCGTGTATTTTTACAGTATGGACCACCGAATAACCGCACGGCCAGCCTGCACGAGCCAAGCGCCTATCCTTACGAGATTTGGCATTATTACCGAATAGGCACACAGAACAACCGTAGGTTTGTATTCTATAATCCTGATTTGGTTACTAACGATTATATGTTGCTGCACTCTGATGCCAATGGCGAGCCTATAGATAACCAATGGGAGCAAAAGCTACACAAGCGCGATACACAGGGTAATAACTTTGATATTAATGGCGTAAATCCAACCTACGGTGGCCGCGCCAACGACTTGTTTAATACTCCGAGGTAATCCCTCACCCCCTAAGCCCCTCTCACGCAAGGAGAGGGGGAACAATATAAGACGGCGCTTTTTACCCCGCGCTAAAGCACGGGGCTACTAACATTAAACCCCTCTGAGGTTTTTCTTTTTTGTATAAACATCTACCATTAGTTATAGGTGGAATTTCTCTACTTTTGCGCTGCAATGGCAAAACGCATACTGTTTCTTTTTCCTTACCCGCAAGGCACTGCTGCAAGTCAGCGCTTTAGGTTTGAGCAGTATTATCCGGCCTTAGAAGCTAACGGGTTTACTATTGACAAGCAGGCATTTATTGATGATAAAACATGGGCCATACTCTATAAGCCCGGTTATACCCTGCCTAAAATTATGGGTACCCTGCGTGGCTACTTCCGTAGGTTGGGAATGATGTTCAGCTTAGGAAAATACGATTATGTGTTTGTACACCGCGAGGCTGAGTTCTTTGGCCCGCCGGTGTTTGAATGGATAATTGCAAAGCTGGCAGGCAAAAAACTGATATACGACTTTGACGATGCTATCTGGATTCCCAATACATCAGAACATAACGGCTTTTTTTCCAAATTTAAGTTTTACAGCAACGTGCCCAAGGTGTGTAAAATGGCCTACAAGGTGTCGTGCGGAAATGATTATTTGCGAAACTACGCTGCACAGTTTAACCCGAATGCGGTATACAACCCTACTACTATTGATACCGAAAACCATCATAATAAAGTAAAAGACCAAAGCGGTAATGGTTTTGTAATTGGGTGGACGGGCACACACTCTACCATGCAATACCTGGATGCGTTGCTGCCTGTATTTCAAAAACTGGAAGATAAATACGATTTTACGTTTAATGTTATATCCGATACCGCGCCTGATTTCAAACTCAAATCGTTAAAGTTTACCAAGTGGACCAAGGAAACCGAGATTGAAGATTTGCTTCAGTTTAACGTAGGCCTTATGCCGCTGGTAGACGATAAATGGGCTAATGGTAAGTGTGGGTTTAAAGCCTTGCAGTACATGGCGCTGGGAATACCTGCGCTGGTATCGCCCGTAGGGGTAAATACTAAAATTGTTGACGATGGCGTTAATGGTTTTATCTGTACCACAACTGATGACTGGTACAACGCCCTGAGCAAACTAATGGACGACCGCCAATTACTGATTGATTTAGGTGCCAATACACGTAAAAAGATAGAAGCCGAATATTCAGTGCACTCAAATGCCACCAATTTCATAACTTTGTTCTCTTAATTTTTTCAATGGAAGCAACTCTTACCAAACGCACCCCGCTTTACAACAAACATGTTGAAGCCGGTGCTAAAATTGTCCCTTTTGCGGGCTACGATATGCCTGTAAGCTATACCGGCATTAATGCAGAACACGAGGCGGTACGCACCGCTGTGGGTATGTTTGATGTATCGCACATGGGCGAGTTTATTGTGAAAGGCCCGGGCGCGTTAGACCTTATCCAGCGTGTTACCAGCAACGATGCTTCTAAACTATTTGATGGTAAAGTGCAATACAGCTGCCTGCCTAACACCAACGGTGGTATTATTGACGACTTGCTGGTTTACCGCATGTCTGAAGAAGAATACATGTTGGTGGTAAACGCTTCTAACATTGATAAAGACTGGGATTGGATTGTATCGCAAAACACCGGTGGTGTTGAGTTGAAAAACATATCAGACAAAACCGCATTGCTTGCCGTGCAGGGCCCTAAGGCCACTGCCGCTTTGCAAAAACTAACCGATGTTGATTTAGCAAGCCTGGAGTACTACTCGTTTGTACGTGGTACCATGGCAGGTTTTGACAACGTAATAATATCGGCTACCGGCTACACAGGCGCAGGTGGTTTTGAGCTATACATTAAAAACGAAAATGCCGAAGCCCTTTGGGATGCCGTAATGGAAGCAGGCAAAGAGTTTGGTATTGCACTTGCCGGTTTAGGCTGCCGCGATACCTTACGCCTGGAGATGGGTTTCTGCCTATACGGTAATGATATTGACGATACTACATCGCCTATTGAAGCAGGCCTTGGTTGGATTACCAAATTCACTAAAGAATTTACTGCAAGCGATATTATACAAGGCCATAAAACCAACGGTACAGGCCGCAAACTGGTTGGCTTTGTTTTGGAAGAACGCGCTATTCCACGCCACGATTATGAAGTGTGCGATGCCGATGGACGTGTTATAGGTAAAGTAACATCAGGCACACAATCGCCAAGCCTTAAAATGCCTATTGGCATGGCATACGTTGAAACAGCATTCAGCAAAGTAGACAGCGAGATTTATATTAAGGTTCGCGATAAACTGAGCAAAGCCAAAGTTGTTAAACTTCCGTTCTACAAAGGCTAATGCGCAACGTACAGGTTTGTTATTCCCCGGCACTATTCCAATTCTACGACTCTACCAACCGTATTATTGTAGTGACTGATATTTTACGTGCCACTTCAGCCATTGTTACTGCTTTTCAGTATGGCGTTAAGTCTATAATACCCGTTGCAACTATAGAAGATGCCCTTATGTACCGCCAAAACGGCTACATGGCAGCGGCAGAACGCAACGGTATAGTACAAGATGGTTTTGAGTTTGGTAACTCGCCATTCAGCTACATGACCGACCATGTAAAAGGCCAGACTATTGCACTTACCACTACCAACGGTACACAGGCTGTAGAAATTGCCAAAGAAGCCTCTAAGGTTATCATCGGCGCATTTATCAACCTTAGCGCATGTGCAAATTGGATACTGGAACAAAACGAAAACGTTACTATTCTATGCTCGGGCTGGAAAAACCGTTTTAATCTGGAAGACACCCTTTTTGCCGGTGCCTTGGTGGAGAAGCTGCAAGGCGAGATAGAATCTACTGATTTTGATGATGCCGCTTTGGCTGCCTTGCGAATGTATCAGGAAGCTAAAAGCGATTTATACGGCTACCTTGAAAACAGCAGCCACCGCCACCGCATGAAGCGTTTAGACCTTGAGAAAGACGTGCGCTATTGCCTGCAACTTGACACTACCGATGTAGTGCCTATATTGCAAGGCAAACACATTGTAAACGCTTTATAAAGCATGGATACTATTATAGAAGCAAAAAGTATGGTTAAGGCCTACGGCGCGTTAAAAGTGCTTAAGGGTGTTGACCTGTCTGTAGCCCGTGGCGAGGTTGTTTCTATTGTAGGCGCATCAGGTGCGGGTAAAACCACCCTGCTGCAAATTATTGGTACGCTGGATAAACCCGATGAAGGCAAGCTTATCATCAACAATAACGATGTGTTTTCTTTGGGCGATAAAAAGCTATCGGCCTTTCGTAATAAAAATATAGGGTTTGTATTCCAGTTCCACCACCTGCTGCCTGAGTTTACAGCGTTGGAGAATGTTTGCATTCCTGCCTTTATAGCCAAAACCAGCAAAGCCGAGGCCGAGAAAAAAGCCAAAGAACTATTGGGCTTTTTAGGTTTATCTCAACGCCTTGACCATAAGCCGGCGGAACTATCGGGTGGCGAACAGCAACGCGTAGCCGTAGCCCGTGCGTTAATCAATAACCCTGCGGTTATCCTTGCCGATGAACCATCAGGCAATCTGGATTCTAACACCGCTAAAGACCTGCACAACCTCTTCTTTACCCTGCGCAAAGAGTTTAACCAAACCTTTGTAATAGTAACCCACAACGAGGAGCTTGCCAACATGGCCGACCGTAAGTTGGTGATGAGGGATGGATTGATGGTGGATTAGCTTCTAGGTTTTAGGTGCTAGTTTATAGTATTATCAACCCTTTTAAATCTTATTTAGAAACTTTCTAAAGTTTTTATTGGACTGTATTAATCCATACTATACTTTTGCCTTTAGAATCATTCTAAATAACAAAAGCTGATTATGCAAACTACAGAAGGCAAAATCATGGATAGTGAGGAGAACAATACAAAAGCTAACTGGAAAAAACGTATTAAACAGCTTGGTTTTATTGGCTTTATGTTCTTTTTAATAAAGGGGCTTATTTGGTTAGCCGTCTTCTTTTGGGGTGCAAAATTCATAAGCGGTAATTAACATGTTGGATATTTATAAACTATCAGAACAAAATAGTGACCATAATCATTTATTGGGCGGTAATTCCGATGTATATTTGTATACTGAAATGATTGATAAAGGACAACATACGGGTAACCCCATGCATACTATGCCATCTAAGGCATTTGATGAGGTGGTT
>JBIPNX010000103.1:0-6851 GCA_044378145.1 Flavobacteriales bacterium
TGCTGCCGTTTTCCTTAGCCCTACGACCAAATTCAGAAAAGGTCATAACCATTACATCATCAAAACGGCCTGCTTTTTTAAGGTCGTCGGTAAAGGCTTTAACCCCTTCAGAATATTGCTTAAGCAAGTTGTTGTGGAAGAACTTCTGCCCGGCATGGGTATCAAAACCTGTCATGCTAACATAGTAAACCATAGTAGGGGTTTCGGCCTTAATAAGGTCGGCCACCACTTTAAGTTTTTTACCTAATCCGCTTTGTGGGTATACCGCTAAAGGAGTGTATTTCTTGGTCTTATCGTGGATAATATCGGCCGATTGTACCGCGTCAACAAAGGTTTTTTGCAGGTACTCTACCGGGGTATCGTCATGGTCAATACCCGCATTGGCAGTAGCCAGCTTTTTAATATATGGGGTTGATGCTATGTTGTAAAAGCGGTTATAATCGTTAAACGCTAAGCCCTTTACACGGTCGCCTTTAAGCGCTAAGCTCAATGCTTCGTCAATCTCAACGGCATCGTAAGCATGGCAGGCAGCATTGTTGCATTGTGAGTCTAACCAACGGCCCATCCAGCCTGTTTGCAGGTATTGGTTTTCGTCGCTGGCCGATTGCCAAATATCCATAGAACGGAAATGCGAACGGTTAGGGTTAGGGTAGCCAACACTATTAATTATGCACAGCTCGCCATTATCCCAAATATCAGCCAGGCCTTCCATGGCAGGGTGCAGGCCCATTTCGCTGTTCAGTTCTATAAGCTCGTCTTTGGCATAAGAAAGTGTGGGACGAAGTTTATAGTACTCATCGTTGCGGTAGGGTATAACGGTATTTAACCCGTCGTTACCGCCCGATAACTGTATTACTACCAATATCTTTCCCTGGCCTGCTGCTAAAAAATTAGCTGAGCCTTTTAAGAACTGCGGTATCATCAGCGATGCTGACGCCAGTGAACTTATCTTTATAAAATCCCGTCTGTTGCTCATAACGTTTGTTTTGTCATGCTGAACTTGATTCAGCATCTAATAATACTATCGTGATTACTCGAGATCCCGAATCAAGTTTGGGATGACAGTCGTTGTTTCATTAAATCAATTGATACTCCGGCATTGCCATAATATGGATAGCCTGGCTTTGTACCTGTTTTTGTTTATTGCCTTTCTCTGTAAACTCCATCAATACCTTTTGCTGTGCGGCGCTTATATCGGTTTGCAGAAAGCTCGTTAATAATGCAGCACTTAGTTTATCGGTATCAGTCTCTGTATAGGCCGATGCCAGTTTTACAAAGTTGGCTTTGCATACAAACTTGTTCTTGTTCTCTTTCAGCTTGCGCCTTTCTTCTTTGCCAAGGGTAGCCATATCTTCGTATTCGTCCTTGCCTTTTTCATCACTCTCCATGTAGCCAAACATAGCCAGCGGCATACGCATGCGGAGTAGGAGGGAAGAGCTGTCAATCCATGCCTTGCCACCTTTCCAACCTGCTACGTTAGGCGGATTAAACAATTGCTGCCCCAATAAATTCTGGGTAATCATTAGCATTTTCTCGTCCAACGGTTCTATATCAATGGTACGGTAGTAGCGCACAATCAATTCTATGGGCGATGCTATTTTAGTTCCAACATTCTTATCATGATAAAACCAATCGGCAGTAAGTATAGTACGCATCAACTTGCTTATATCGTAGCCCGATGCATAGAACTCATCAGCCAGTTGAGCTACACGCTTTTCATCAACATCGTAGTTTATAAACTCGCGGTAAATTTTACGGGTAACAAACAGGGCTGTCTGCTTTTGAGCTAATAGGTGGTTTATTACATCTTCACCGGTAAGTTTGCCTGTTTTACCTAATACCGTTTTGGTACCAAAATCGTGGTCTTTCTCATTGAAATTAAACTCGCCCAATTTGTTTATTTGCCAGCCGGTAAAGCAGCGTGCAGCTTCCTTAACATCATGCTCGGTATAATTGCCAACGCCCAATGTAAACAGTTCCATTACCTCGCGGGCAAAGTTCTCGTTAGGGGCATTTTTCTTATTCTGCTGGTTGTTCAGGTAAACAATCATAGCCGGGTCTTTAGCAACAGCCATTAGCAAATCGCTAAACTTGCCCAACGCATGGGTGCGTAGCATATTGTTCTGGTCCTGCATAAGGTACGAGAATAGTACATGGGTAGAAAAATGGTTATGCCAAAAGAAGGTCATCTTCTCCCGCAACTGCGCCTTTTCTACCGCCATTTTCTTAATCCAGCTTACACTCATCGACTTCAACTCCTTTTGCGAGCGTAATATCATCAGCAGTATTTTAACGCTGGATGCCTCTTTCTTTTTATCCCCTTCGCCCAGCGGGTGTTCCATATGCTCCAGGTTGTTAACGGCTGCGCTATCTGCAAACAGTTCGTCAACTGCCTTATCTATACTCAGAGGAAGCTTTTTATTTATATCGGCAGCATGCAGGCCAAAGCCGGCGCGTAAGTATAAATGCTGCAGTTTGCGTTGTTGCGATACCATACCTTAAAGGTTTTGTTTTACTGATTACAAATGCCGTTCCAAAGTTTGACTATTAAAGAATACAATAGTTACATGGCATTATGAATTATTAATTTATAATTAAGTTATTTAGCAGGAACGATATTACCATATACAATCTATATACTTGCATTAAAATCAACAGCAATGAAAAGGCTTTTAACAGCATTAATTGTATTGGCTTGCAGCATAGCTAATGCACAGCAAACCAGCAACGAAGTAATTGAACGCATAGCATTTGGCTCGTGCATAAGCCAGGATAAGCCGCAGGATATATGGTACAAGGTAATAGACCAAAAGCCGCAGTTGTTTATCTTTTTGGGCGATAATATTTATGGTGATACCGAAGATATGGACGTGCTGAAGAAGAAGTACGACATGCTTTTGGCTAAGCCGGGTTATATTCAATTAAAAAAGAAAACACAGGTAATTGCTACGTGGGACGACCATGACTATGGCGTAAACGATGGGGGCAAGGAATATCCGAAGAAAGAAAAATCGAAAGAGATATTTTTAAAGGTATTTGATGAGCCTGCCGTTAGCGACCGCCGCAACCACGAAGGGATTTATACATCATACGTGTATGGCCCTGCAGGAAAAAAACTGCAAATAATAATGCTGGATACCCGCACCTTTAGGGATAAACTATGTGTTGGAGGCAAAGATGAAGACTGTCTGGGTGAGTATAAAAAATGCGAAGACACCACCAAAACCATGCTTGGCGAAGCGCAATGGAAATGGCTGGAAGAACAATTTAAGGTAGAAGCCGACCTACGCATAATTGGCACCAGCACCCAGTTTTTAGAAGACTTTAACGGTTGGGAAGGCTGGATTAATATGCCACACGAACGTACCCGTATGCTCAACCTTATTAAAAAGACCAAAGCTAACGGCGTGTGCTTTATAAGTGGCGATGTGCATTATGGTGAAATGTCAATGTTGAAGAGTGATGATATGTATCATATTTGGGATGTTACCGCAAGCGGAATGACCCACGGCCACTCGTGCGCAGGCCCTAACGTACTTAGGGTAGGTGGTTGCTATATGCAACCCAACTTTGGTATGATACGCATTAACTGGGAAGCAAAAAACGGCCCGCAGGTTACTTTTGAATTACGCGATGATAAAGGCGAGGTTAAACTAAAGCAGGAAACAAGCGGCTCACTATTAAAATTTTAGTGTTAATAATTAAAGCAGATTTAAACGCCGGTTAATATTGTGGTTGTAGGTAATTAATACATTGCCTACCATGATGACCCAAGAAAAGGATAAAGATAAAGTACGCGTATTGCTTGTTGACGACGAGCCTGATGTATGTGAGTTTATTGGCTATAACCTGACAAAGCATGGCTTTAGTGTTAATACCTGCAGCAATGGTAAACAGGCTTTAATTAAAGCAATGCAGTTTCACCCGCATATAATTATAATGGATGTTATGATGCCCGAGATGGACGGCATACAAACCTGCAGGGTAATGCGCGAAAATTCTGAATTTAAGAATACGATAATTGCGTTTTTCTCGGCTTGGAATGAGAGCCTTGCCTCTATACAGGGCTTTAGTGCCGGCGGTGATGACTATATCTACAAACCATCGGATCCTGCAGTAGTGGTAGCCCGTATTAACGCGTTGGTGGAGAAATTCTTCCCTACGCGCTTTCCATCATTCGCGGCTTAATTTCCCGTCTGCGGACCCGCCAGCAACTTTTTACCTGCCAACATAAAATTAAACTCTGCAGCCAGATTGGTCAGTAGTTCTTTTTCATCAACTATAACCTCTGATTCTTCTTCTGTTTCAGGCGTATTAACCAATGCATCGGTATGGTAATCATACAAACTCCATTCGCCTTTATTGTACTCTAAAGCCGTCAGGTTTTCAATCCAGTCGCCCGAGTTTAAGTACATAACCTTTCCATGCTCGTTACTCATTTCGCGCATTTGTGGGCGGTGTATATGGCCGCAAATTACATAGTCATACTTTTGAGCAATGGCATGGTCGGCAGCGGTTTGCTCAAAATCATCAACAAACTTAACGGCCTTTTTTACGCTGTCTTTTATGGTTTTAGATAATGATATCTTTTCCTTGCCAAACGTCTTCAATACGCTGTTTATGCCACGGTTTAGCAGGATTAGCAAATCATAGCTTTTGCCTCCCAGCTTGGCCAGGCGGCGCGAATATTTCATTGATAAATCAAACACATCACCATGGAATATCCAGTGGTTTTTACCATCTACTTCAAGCACCAGTTTATTTACCAGCTTGAATGAGCCCATTTCAAAATCGGTAAAGCGGCGCAGCATATCGTCGTGGTTGCCGGTAATGTAATACACAGGCGTACCCGATGAAATAATGTTGACAATATCCTTAACAACTTTCATGTGGGCTTTTGGAAAATAGCTCTTGCTAAACTGCCAAACGTCTATAATATCACCATTTAATACCAGTATGTTTGGCTTGATACTTTTTAAATAACGGTGAAGTTCTTTCGCGTGGCAACCGTATGTACCTAAGTGTACATCAGATAGTACCACTATCTCTACTTCTCTTTTTTCTGTTTTCATTTGCCTGCTATTGGGTTAGTTTATCCGGCAAGCAAATGTCTAACTACACTATAAAGTGAATATCAACCAAAGGTTAATATTGAATGAAAAATGATAAACAAAAGATGAAAAATTAAGAATAGAGCCCATTGAAAAGAACCACACGCCACCCGTCAGGGTCTTCGTAGGTAAGGCCTTTGTCTAGCCAATACTTATTCTCGGGTGCAACAGGTTGGTGCCCGTAGCTTTCTATCAATGTAATAGCCACATCAAATTCTGCCTGTGTAGCGTAATATAAAACCAACAAATTATCTAACGATGGGGCAGGGCAGGGGCTGCCGTTCACGTGTTGGGTAAACTCTAAATGGATGTTGGCGCCTTTTATGCCAAGCATAACACCATCGTAACCGTCATGCTCGTTAAAGCTGCCAATAATGGGCATGCCAAGTGCTTCGTGGTAAAATTGGGTAACTGCTTTAAGATTATCGGTAGGGCGGGCAATGCGTACCTGCGCTGCAGAAATTCCGTTCACTATTCAAACGATTTAAGGGTACGGGTAATAATATCAATGCAATCGTCTACCTGTGCTTCGGTAATAACCAGCGGAGGCGCAAAACGTATTTTATCGCCGTGGGTTGGTTTGGCTAGTAAGCCATTGTCGCGCAGGGCAAGGCATACGTCCCAGGCATCTTTGCCATTGTGGGGTTCAATATCTATGGCGTTTAACAAGCCTTTACCGCGTACGGCTTTTATCAGTGGTGAGTTTATAGCACGTAAGCCTTTACGCAAACGCTCGCCTAATACAAATGCTTTTTCAGCTAAATTCTCTTCTTTTACAACTTCTAATGCTGCAATAGCTACTTTACAAGCTAACGGGTTTCCACCGTAGGTGCTGCCATGCTGGCCGGGTTTAATGGTAAGCATTACCTCGTGCGATGATAACACGGCACTTACAGGATATACCCCACCTGCCAATGCTTTGCCCAGTATCAAAATATCTGGCTTAACATTTTCGTGGTCGCAGGCAAGGAGCTTGCCGGTGCGGGCAATGCCGGTTTGTATCTCATCAGCAATAAACAACACGTTGTGTTTTTTACATAGTGCTGATGCTTTGGCTAAATAGCCTTCATCGGGAACAATAACACCTGCTTCGCCTTGGATAGGCTCTACTAAAAAGCCTGCTACATTTTTATTATCTAATGCCTTTTCAAGTGCAGCTAAATCGTTATAAGGTATGTTGGTAAAACCGGGAGCGTATGGGCCGTAGTTTTGCTTTGCATCAGGGTCAGACGACATAGATATAACCGCTATTGTACGTCCATGGAAGTTCTCGTTACAAACAATAATCTCAGCCTTGTTGGCTTCTACGCCTTTAACTTCGTAAGCCCATTTGCGGCAAAGCTTTAGGGCGGTTTCTACCCCTTCGGCACCGGTATTCATTGGTAGCACACGGTCAAAGCCAAAGTAGTTACACAGGTAGCGCTCGTATTCACCTAACGAATCGTTATAAAAGGCACGGGAGGTAAGCGTTAGCTTTTGCGCCTGCTCAATAAGTGCCCCTATAATTTTAGGGTGGCAATGGCCTTGGTTTACAGCCGAGTAGGCAGATAGGAAATCGTAATATCGTTTGCCTTCAACATCCCATACAAAAACGCCTTCGCCTTTAGAGAGTATAACTGGAAGGGGGTGGTAATTGTGTGCCCCGTAATTATCCTCCAGCTCTATAAGCTCTTGTGTACGTGTAATGGTATTTGTTGTGCCTGATTGCATAGTACAAAGATAAGAATTTAGGTGATAGCT
>JBIPNX010000120.1:0-6429 GCA_044378145.1 Flavobacteriales bacterium
CGCGTTTTGGAATATACGGGTGCTGATAAGCATAATGGGTATTACCGACAGGCTGATTAAGGCCAGTTGCCAGTTTACGTAAAACATTACCCCAACTATAACTACCAGTTTTAGTATGTCGGCAATGATAACCAACAGGCCCTCTGAAAATATATCGGCAATGGTTTCTATGTCTGATATAACACGGGTAACCAGCATGCCTATGGGCGTATTATCAAAAAACTTTAGACGCAGGCGGGTAATGTGGCGGAACACATGCGAGCGTAAATCTTTAATTACCGTTTGCCCCAACCAGCTAGAATAGTATGAATACAGAAACGACAAACCCGTTTCTAAAACCATTAACAGTATCAGGGCAAAAATCATTTGCACCAGGCCGGGATAATCGCCAACTATAATGTACTTATCAATGGTGTACGATATAAGGAACGGCCTTGCCGGGGCAATAAACGCCAGCAAAATAGTTAGCAGCGCGGTAAAAAACAGGGTGCTTTTATATGGCCTTGCATAGCCCAATACCCTGCTTAGTAAAGAAAAATCGAATGCACTGCCTGTTGCGCCCATAAGCCTGCAAAATTAGTTAATTGTTGCGACATTGAAACAGGTAACTACCTGCCTGTATTGTTTAATCCGATTATTCATTTTTAAAACTTCTGTAAGCCTTTCTATTGTAGTAAAATTTTGAGTTTTTGCAGTTATATTATAATTTAAAATCTCCTCTTGAGAGGAGTACCCCTGACCTGTCAGGGGGGAGGTGTGTTCTTCATTTATACACACCCCGTCTGGCGCCCAGGCGCCATCCACCCCCTCTCGAGAGGGGATGCGCTAAAACCCGCTCTGTTGTAATAAAATTTAACGTTTTTGCAAAGATTTGCCGGTGCAGATATACTCACTGACTTAAAGCAATACTTTAATAGGATGCTGGCAAGCATAGCAGAATTTATTTTTGGGTTTAATTTTTAGTTTATCTCTTTTAGTTTTTAGTTAGCCAAAGGCTTGCTGTTGTAGTAAAATTTTGAGTTTTTGCTTATCCCGACATTTATCGTCGGGATAGTTTTTACAATACCTCCAGGCAAGGTGTTTTAGCTTATACAAAGGTACGATATGGGCAAGGGGTTGTCAAGAGAAAAAATCATATCAATTATGCATAGAAACTATTTATCAATACTTTTATCCTTTGAGCAACTAATATCAAGATGAAACGCTACCTGTATTCAGATACTATTGAACGCTTTCTAATTACAGAAACAGATATTGTATGGGGCAAACTTACTTCTGAGGACCACCATCATCAAAACATATTAACTCAAAGAGCAGCTTGGAAACAAGAAATTATTATGCTCAAAGAATCACTCAAAGGTTATAAAGGGCAAATATATTTTGAATATGATATTCCGCGAATGGGACGTTGTATTGATGTAGTTTTAATAATAAAAAATGTAATTTTTGTATTAGAGTTTAAAGTTGGTAGTAGTGAGTTTATTCTAAATGATGTAGATCAAGTTTGGGACTATGCATTAGATTTAAAAAACTTTCATGAAAAGAGCCATAAAAATATATTGGCTCCTATACTTATTGCTACGCATGCAAAAGAACTTAGCTTAAACATTGAATCTACGCCTCATAATGACAATTTACTTTTTCCAATAAAAACCAATATTGAGCTATTAAGCTCTGTTATAAATAACATTCTAGCATTTGCTGAAGGAGATGGAGAGGATATTGTAGACTGGGCTAATGGCAGATATATGCCCACACCAACAATAATAGAGGCCGCATTGGCATTATATAACAATCATTCTGTTGCTGATATTTCTCGTAGCGATGCTTCTGCTAGAAATTTAACTCATACGCGGAAAGCTGTGTCAGAAATTATTGATAAAGCTAAGGCCGAATCAATAAAAACTATTTGTTTTGTAACAGGCGTTCCCGGCGCAGGAAAAACACTTGTAGGGCTAGATATAGCCAGTAAAAATCAAGACAAAGACAATGAAATGTCAAGTGTATTTTTGTCTGGCAATGGTCCGCTGGTTGATATTTTAAGAGAAGCTTTAACGAGAGATAAAGTAAAAAGAGAGGTTGAGGCAGGACGGAAAATGACTAAAGGTGCTGCTTCTACTATTGTAAAGAAATTCATACAAAATGTGCATCATCTTCGTGATGACTGTTTACGGGATAAAAATCCACCATTTGAACATGTTACCATATTTGATGAAGCTCAACGAGCATGGGACCAAAAGCAAACGATTGATTTTATGAGGCGAAAAAGAGATCAAGCCGACTTTGATTCTTCAGAGCCTGAATTTTTAATTTCCTGCTTAAATAGACATAAAGATTGGGCCGCAATAATATGTTTAGTCGGCGGCGGACAAGAGATTAATACCGGCGAAGCTGGAATCAATGAATGGATTGAATCATTAATTCGCAAGTATCAAGATTGGCATGTTTACGTATCGTCGCACTTAACGGATAGTGAATATGCAGCAGGTAATGCGCTTCAATTGTTGCAGAACAAGGATAATGTATTCTTTAAAGATGATTTGCATTTATCTGTTTCTCAACGTTCTTTTCGGGCTGAAAATCTATCACATTTAATAAAAAACATTTTAGACCAAAATATTCCAGAAGCCCAAAAGCAATATCAAAAATTAAAAAAGAAATACCCTCTTGTTTTAACCCGTGATTTTAAAACGGCTAAGCAATGGCTTAAATCTAATGCCCGTGGTAGTGAGCGTTACGGAATTGTAGCTTCATCACAAGCACAACGTTTAAAGCCGCATGCAATAAATGTAAAAGCTCCAATGGATTATATTCATTGGTTCTTAGATGGTAAAGATGATGTTCGTTCATCTTACTATTTAGAAGATGTAGCTACAGAGTTTCATATACAAGGCTTAGAACTTGATTGGTCTTGCCTAACATGGGATGCTGATTTTCGATATTCTAAAGATGAATGGAAAACATTTAGTTTTGTTGGTAGCAAGTGGCATAACATACATAAATTAGAGAATAAACAATACTTAAAAAATGCTTACCGTGTATTGTTAACAAGGGCTAGGCAAGGCATGGTAATAGTTGTGCCAGATGGCGATGCAGAAGACCACACCAGGAAATCAGAGTATTTTGACACAACTTATAATTATCTTAAGGAAATCGGTTTGGAAATAATATAGAATGAATAATATTAAGTTCAACTACTTATACAGAGATGCTGGAAACTACAAACAGTTTGGATGTGTTATTTTTGCTAACCCTAACAATTTAACTGTTGATTTAATAAAATCAGAGATTTATTCAAAGTTAATTGATGGCGAATTTTTTATTGCAAGTGAATTAAATATACCGTCTTTATTTTTTGAAAACAGTAATGATTTAGACCATATATGGCATGAGTTTCATAGTATTGAAAACACATCCGAAATTTCGAATGACAATAGATCTATTGAGGAATTAATCAACACAATGTTATTAATCTTGCAATAAATCTTGCCGCCGTGGTTGGTGTTAAAGCTCCCAATGCTACTGGAATGTTAAGCTGCCGCAGTATTTAGCCACCGTCCGCTAGGCAATGCTGGCAACAAGATTGAATAAAATAATTATTCGACTGTGAAGTAAGAATAAACCCCTAACTTGTATAAATGAAAAACAGTCTCTTAAAAATAGGCTCGCTGGTAACCTATATTGCTATGGTAGTGGTAAATTTTTTGGCCAACAGTTTGCCTATCAACAATCGCTCTACCGGCGATATATCTAACGATTATCCTAATCTTTTTGCGCCGGCAGGTATAGCTTTTTCTATTTGGGGGTTAATTTACCTTTTACTTGCAGGTTATGTGGTATTCCAGTTTGTTACAAAAAGCGAAAAAACCGAAGGGCTGTTAAAAAAAATCAACCCGCTATTTATAGCTACATCTGTTGCCAATAGTGTATGGATATTTGCATGGCATTATGATGTTATAGGCCTTTCTGTGCTTATTATGGCAGCCATACTGGTCCTGCTTATCAAAATTGCCGACATTTTGCGAAAGGAACAATTTACTGCGTTGGAAAATTTTTTTATTTGGTCCCCGTTTAGCATTTATTTTGGCTGGATAACCGTAGCGGCAATTGCCAATATCACCATATTTTTAGTCAGTATCGGCTGGAACGGATTTGGTATCAGCGCCTTTATATGGACATGTGCTATTCTGCTTATTGGTGCTACTATTGGCATATTGCGCATGCAAAAAGATAAAAACACAGCCTACGGACTAGTACTTGTTTGGGCGTATTTGGGAATACTGCTAAAGCACCTGTCGGCCAACGGTTTTAACGGTCAGTACCCAAGTATTATTATCACAATTATTGCGTGTTTAGTTTTATTCGTATATTTTTTGGCAAGAATAATTTATAAAAAATCAACAATTAACTAATATGTTTTTAAAACTTTACGCCATAGCACTCCCTGTATTTTTTGCCATAGATATGCTATGGCTTGGGGTTGTAGCCAAAAAATTTTACCAAAGTCAGATAGGTAATATTATGAAACCCGACGTTAATTGGGTAGCAGCAATTATTTTTTATTTGATTTTTATTGCCGGCCTTGTAGTGTTTGTTATTGAGCCGGCTATGGAAAAAAACTCCTGGAAACAGGCTCTTTTATTGGGCGCATTTTTTGGGTTTGTTTGTTATGCCACCTACGACCTGACAAATTTGGCAGTAGCCAAAGACTGGCCGCTTTTAGTAACTATTGTAGACCTGGCATGGGGAGCAGTACTGGCAGCATCTGTATCAACTGCAACGTATTTTATTGCCACAAAAATCGGACTATAAATTTTTTCTGTCCTAGCCGGGGCAAGTTACTAAAGTGTGAAGAGCCTCTCCAACCGGCAAATAATCGTACTGTTTTGTTTACAGTGTTATATCTCCTTACGTAACCTGGCTACGGGAATGTTAAGTTGCTCGCGGTATTTGGCAACTGTACGGCGGGCAATGTTATAGCCTTTGCCCTGCAGTATTTTAGTCAGCTTATCGTCAGTAAGTGGTTTGCCTTTAGTTTCGGCACCAATGGCATCTTCCAGAATTTTCTTCACCTCGCGGGTAGAAACCTCCTCGCCCGAATCGGTAGAAAGCGACTCTGAGAAGAATGATTTTAGCAGAAAAGTACCAAAATGGGTTTGCACGTACTTGCTGTTAGCCACACGCGATACGGTAGAAATATCAAGGCCTACAATATCGGCAATGTCTTTAAGAATCATCGGGCGCATTTTGGTTTCGTCTCCCTCCAGGAAATACTCATACTGGTATTCCATAATGGTATGCATGGTTACATACAGGGTGTCGTTACGCTGCCTTAAGGCATCTATAAACCACTTAGCCGATTCTATTTTTTGCTTAACAAACTGCACCGCCTCTTTATTGCCTTTGCTGGCCTTGTTGCGCGAGTATTCTTTAAGCATTTGGTTATAGGTATTGCTCACCTTAAGGTCGGGCATGTTGCGCGAGTTAAGGCTAAGCTCTAAAATACCATCGTTATTGGCAATAATAAAGTCGGGTATAATGTGCTGGGTCGACTTTTGTGAGTCGCTAAACGAGTTGCCCGGCTTAGGGTCCAGCTTTAAAATTTCGTTAATGGCTTCGCGCAGCTCATCGCTGTCCACATCAAGCCTGCGCTCTATTTTATCGTAGTGCTTTTTAGAGAACTCTTCCATGCAGCGCTCTAACACGGCAATAGCCAAGGCAATACTTTTTTGCTTGGTGTCTTTACGCTTAAGCTGAAGAACAAGGCACTCTTTAAGGTCGCGTGCGCCAACCCCGGCAGGGTCAAAGCTTTGGATAATTTCCAGTATCTCGCTTACCTCATCTTCAGTAGTTGATATGTTCTGGGCAAAGGCAAGGTCGTCTACCATGGCATACACCTCGCGGCGCAGGTAGCCCTGCTCATCTATATTACCAATAATGTACTCCCCTATTTTACGTTGCTTTTCATCGGCTACATGCATGCCCAACTGGGCTATCAGTTGGTCTTGAAACCCATCGCCCGATGCAAAAGGAATATCTCGCCTGTCCTCATCGGGGCTGGTATTGTCTACAGCCAGTTTGTACGATGGCACTTCGTCATCGTCCATATACGGGTCCAGCTCAAAATCGTCGCGCTTGTTGTCTTCGTAGCTATCGTCTGATGCGGTATACACCTCATCAACCCCGCCACTAAAGTCATCACCTTCAAAGTCGTCGCCTGTAGGCGTATCGTTATCGTTGCCTTCGTCTAAAGCATCTTCAAAACCATCGTTGGTTATTTCTTCCTCCTGTACCTCTTCATCGTCGCGCCCCTCTTCCAGTGCAGGATTGCTCTCCAGCTCTTCCTGTATACGGTCTTCTAACGATGCGGCAGGAACCTGCAACAACTTCATCAGTTGTATTTGCTGCGGCGACAGCTTTTGCAGCATT
>JBIPNX010000104.1:0-6738 GCA_044378145.1 Flavobacteriales bacterium
AAATGTCGTTTCTGCAGCATTTAGAAGTTCTACGCTGGCACCTTATCCGGTCGGCTTTTGCAATACTGGTATTTGCTATTGCCGCTTTTATATACATGCAGGAGATTTTTGAACTGGTACTCCTTGCACCAAAAAGCTCAGACTTTATTACCTTTAGGTTGATGTGCCGATTCTCGCAAGAGGTAATGGGTAACGATGCCATGTGTATGGCAAGCACTGATATTAACCTGATTAACACTGACATTTCGGGCCAGTTTTCTAACCACTTATATGTATCGTTAGTGGCGGGCATAGTATTTGCTTTCCCATATGTACTATGGGAAATATGGCGCTTTATACGCCCTGCATTAAGAGAGAATGAGGCTAAATCGGCCACAGGCATTATATTCTGGTGCTCATTGTTATTCTTTACCGGTATTACCTTTGGTTACTTTATTGTATCGCCACTGGCGGTTAACTTTTTAGGTAATTACCAGATAACGGAGCAGATTAAAAACATGATTGATTTTAACTCTTATATCTCTATAGTAACAGTTACTACACTGCTTACAGGCCTGGTATTTGAGTTACCTATTATATCCTATGTATTATCAAAACTGGGCATACTTACCCCGGGTTTTATGCGCAAATACCGCCGCCACGCCATTGTAATAATATTGATAACTGCGGCTATTATTACCCCGTCGCCCGACGTGGTATCGCAAATGCTTGTTGCTGTGCCTTTGTATTTCTTGTACGAGATTAGCATCAGGGTATCTGCACGAATTGAACGCCAAAGGGCTAAACAAGCTATATAAGATGAACGAGGTATGGGATTTTATTAAAACCCTGCTCAACCCTGAGTCTATAATTCATTACGGTGGCTTAGTATTGCTTTGTGCTGTTGTTTTTATAGAGAATGGGGTTTTCTTTGGCTTTTTCCTTCCCGGCGACTCACTAATACTTACAGGAGGTGTTTTAACAGCCACGGGCATTATAGACCAACCTATTGTTGTGGTAGAAATAAGCTTAATGGCATCGGCTATAGCCGGCTACCTGGTTGGCTACTGGTTTGGGTTTAGCACAGGCAAGGCCCTTTATAAACGCAAAGACACCCTGTTTTTCAGGAAGAGTTATATCCACTCAGCCGAAGAGCATTATAAAAAATACGGTGGGAGCACCCTTATCATAGGCCGCTTTCTACCTGTTATCCGCACGTTTGCACCCATACTGGCAGGGGTAATACATATGCGCCTGCGCACGTTTATGCTTTATAACCTGGCAGGTTCATTTTTGTGGATAGGTTCTTTTTGTACAGTAGGTTATATTTTTGGCGATATACTTTCTGACTATATGGGCTATATAGTAATAGGCCTTGTAGTTATCACTGCCATACCTATTGGGCGCACGCTGATAAAAAACAGCCGGGCAAAAAAAGCGGAAGAAAAGAAATAAAAAAAGTCCCGCCGATGGCGGGACTTTTCAATTATACTAAAAGCTTATTTAGTTCTTTATCCAACGGGCAGAGTAGCGTTGCTTGCTGCTATTCAGTAATACAGTATAGATACCGTTAGGTAGTGTATTTACATCAACCTCTACCAATGCTTTTCCGTTTATGGTTTGGCTAAGAACCAACGCACCGGTGCTGTTGAACACCTGTGCATTAAACGTTTGTGCAGGCAGGCCTTTTAAATCGATAAACAGCTTGCTGCTGGCCGGGTTAGGAAATACGTTTATTGGTGTTGCATTAAGCTCGCCAATGCCGGCTACGCAAGGCACAAAAACAGAGTCGGTAGTAGAGCAGCCGTTGCCATCGGTAACAGTTACTATGTAATAATCTTCAGCAGTAACATCTAATATGCTATCCGTTTCGGCAGATCCTACCCAAGAATATGTAAATGGTGGTGCGCTTAGGCTTGGGGTAACAATTGCCTGGCCTCCTAAACATTCAACCGATGGGTTCATGCTCATTGTAAGCGTAGGACCATCAAAAGAGTAAAAGGTAGTTTCCATAGTATCAGCTATGCCGCAGTTGCTCACAATAAGTTGTACCGAGGTAAATCCGGCAACGGTAGTAGCAAAATTATGTGGCCCCTGGCCGGTAAAAGTAGCCTGGTCAGACCCGCTGATATTCCATGTATAATCAAGGTTGGCAGACGATGTGCCGCTATAGGTTAATGTTACCTCTTCGCCTACACAAAAGTTACCGTTAGAAAGCGTGTACTGTGCATCGGCAACAGGTAAAACACTCGGGCCTATTTTATATAAACGGCCACTTGGTGCATATCCACCATTAAGGGCGTATAAGTACCCATCGGCGCCTTGGCGCAGAGTTGTAAGGCCTAATAAATCGAAAGCCTGCACACGGTTGGTAACAGTAGTTAAAGAGTTGTCTAGTGTACAGTTATAAATATACCCATTATCGTTATCCGCTACTAATAAATGGTTTTGAAATTCAGGCATTAAGCAAGAGTTATAATGCACAACACCTGTAACAGCAGGCAGCGGTGTGCCCCATGTTTCTATAGGTGCCGTAAAGTTAGGGTTGGTGCATAAATTAGTTGTGCTACCGTTTAGATAGTCGCCCTCGCAGCTGTTCCAACCATAGTTTCTACTGCGGGTAACAATATTCATTTCGTCCCAAGTGTTTTGGCCATTTTCTGTTGAGTATAACGAATCGTTTACAGGGCTAAAGCAGAAGTCGAACGCGTTACGGTGACCATAGCTCCAAATACGGTCGTCGTTACCGGCAGCAGGGTTTCCATCATCGTAAAAAGGATTATCGTTTGGTATAGAGCCATCGGTATTAATACGCAAAAATTTACCATACGGGTTAGTAAGTAATTGGGCATTTGACGGCACTGCCAATTCACCTATACTAACATAAATTTTATCCGGCTCAGAAGCATGCATGCGCATGTTGCCTCCCACGTGGTTGCCGGCAATAGCATAGCCCGGCGTAAGACTTAGAATTATTGTAGGGTTGGTTCCTACGTTGTTATTCTCTGTAAACCTAACCACACGCAGTTTTTGTGTCGTATTGCCGCCAGAATTATTTGGGTAGCGATGGTTGTAGTATGCATACACATAGTGGTTGGTAGCAAAGTTGGGGTCAACCTCTATACCTAAAAGGCCACGCTCAAAATCGTTAAAGGTGCTGTCGGTTAGATTATAAAAATTGCCAATAGAAGAACCGTCGGCATTAAATATTCTTATTAACCCACCTTTAAGGGTAACCAAAATACGCCCATCTGGTGTAAAGGCAAAAGCCACAGGATAAGATAGCCCTGTAATAGGCGTTGTAGTGGTGTATTGGGCTTTACCGGCAATAGCAAACAAGGCAAAAACCGCAATAAGTATTAATTTCTTCATTGTATGGTTATTTAATTTGTGTAAATATATAACATCAAAAAGTAATGTGTGTTCCTGAGTAGTCTATTTGCATGGCACCGACCTGTTTAAGTTGGTCTTTTACATCTTTAACCAGTTTCATTCGGGCTTCTTTATGTATTTTAAGTGATACGATAAATTTTTCCTGCTTAGGCTGGGTAAGCTTATTCTTCTCGGCTAAAACAGTAGCGCCAACCTTATTTAAATCAACAAAATCTTCGTTTACCTGCACCTTCATTCCCGGGCCACCGGAGCGAGATTCGCCAATATAAACAAAGCAAACAGCATCGCTATCGGTACGTTTTTCTACTGTTTGGGCTGATGGTAGTTTTATGTTAACCTTAGCCGTATGGCGGCGTATGGTAGATGTCATCATAAAGAAAAACAGCAGCATGAAAATAATATCGGGCAGCGCGGCTGTCGATACGGTGGGCATTTCACGGGCTCTTTTCTTTCTAAACATAATTACTCGGCTATGTTTACAGGCACACTCTCGTCTACTGCCTTGCGGCGGATATCATCAAGCTTACCGTATGTCATGCCAAAAAGCTTTTGTGCTTTTTGGTCTTTTATTTCTAAAAATGCTTTATTGATAAGGTCGTTAAGCCTATAGTACGCAGCGTACGATGTATTATCATCCGTCTTAATACTAATAACACCGGCCGATACAGGCACCTCGCCCAATAGCTTAACATTCTTCATTACCTTTTCCGATAGCTGTGCATTATCCGTTGGGTTTTGGATAAACTCTTTAACACGGGCTGTAACTTTGTCCAACCCTTCGGGCTTGTTGTTAACGCTAAGCTCGTTCATTCCATTAAGGGTAAAGGTTAGCACATTGCGATTGGCAACATTGCTTTGTTCACGACTTTCAGCAGGTAAGTCGCGGCGCATAGAGTAGTTGCGGTCCATGGTTGATGTAAGCAGGAAGAATATTAGTAGCAGAAAAGCAATATCGGCAATAGAGCCGGCATTAATCTCGTGCCTTATAGACCTGCGTGCGCGTAGCATGAATTACTTTTTAAAAACGCGTTTAACCTCGAAAAACAATATTGTAGCCAGTGCACCACCTAACAGAAAATATACGGTTAGCAGGCCTCCACCTATCAACCCTGAATCGAAAGAGCCGATGCCCTTATCTATGTCTGACATTTTAAAATCGTGCGGGGCAATAAGCCACGATACTAAGAACACTGCTAAAAGTACACCCGCACCTACCAGTGGTTTTAGGTTTGCCTTACGATTTACCACCACCTGCATAACAGAGAAAAACACAACCAGGGCAATAGCCAGCACCAACAGACCCATAACAAGCCATGTTCCATAATCGGCTACAAAATATTCCCAACCTCCGCTTTCTTCAGCCATGGTTATAGTTTTTTATCGTTGTAATACCCGCTCTTCAGCATCATATCCACAAAGTCTATAGCGCCCTCTTCCATGTCGTAAACTATGTTGTCAATTTTAGACACTATGTAGTTGTAGAATATTTGCAGAACAATAGCCACTATAAGGCCTGCAATGGTGGTAATAAGTTTCACCTTCATACCACCGGCAACAATAGATACAGCAATATCACCCGCTACTTCAATCTCTTCAAACACCATGAAAATACCCACTACGGTACCAAAGAAACCAAAGATTGGCGCCAGCGAAATAAACAGCGATACCCAGGTAAGGCCACGCTCCAGCAAACTCATTTGTGCATTACCGGCAGATAGGATAGACTTCTCCATTACATCTAACCCGTAAGGGGCGCGGTTCATGCCTTGCAGCAACATGGTAGCAACAGGCCCTCGTGTATTTCGGCAGGTTTCCATAGCGGCTTCAATATTCCCTGCAACAATATCAGGCTCAATATCGCGCAACAGTTTCTGGCTGTTAATATGCGCACGGTTAAGGTAAATTATACGCTCTATGCTTAAGGCAAGGCCCAGTATAAGCGTAATTAAAATGGGCAGCATATAGGGCACGCGACCATCTATAAAACGCTGTTTTATTTTTTGGTGCATACCGGGGTTTCCGGCGTCTTGTTCCGTATCAACACTTTTAGCTGTTGCAGCCGCATCTGTTGGCGCGTAAATACTTACCGAAAACAATAAGCCCAGAATTATCAGTATAGTCCTCATTAATTTAGTTTAGTTGGTGGCGCCTGTCTTTTTACCGGCAAACATATTGCGTGCTTCTTTGCCAATACCCACAAACGATTGAAAGTTTAGCGGGAACTCTAACAAGACATGCATAAAGCTTAGCAGGAATAGTACTTTTAGCCCTGTAGCGTAATCGTACATATAGGTACCTATAGCGGCAAACCATAGCAATGCAGTAGCATAAAGGTAACGCTTATCTACCATATGCCATTTTATAACTGATGTTTTTGAAAACCAGTTTAGGTAATGATAGGTGTAAGCAAAGGCCACAAAGCGGGTAAGTAAAAAACCTGCTTTAGAGTGGAAAACCAATTGCTCTATGCGGGCCAGGCCTTCTTGTGCAGGAAGGTCAGAACCTACTTTAAAATAATCTAACACGGCAATGTTCAGGTTTACAAAGCCCCAGGCATCGCCTTTTTTGTCAAAGCCAAACCAGCTTTCGCGCACGTAGTCTGATATCTCATAGGTTTGCGATGGGTTTATTAAAAACAATGCTGCTGCACAGCCAAACAATACAACTACCGATAAAATACCCGGCCAGCTGCGTGCTTTTAACGCACCAAACAGCATAAACAATGCGGTAAAAAGAAATACGTGGATAAGCGTTGGCAAAAACACACCAAAGAAAATGTAGATATAGCTGTTTTGACTATTGACAAAAAACATAGAAAACAGCAATACCACTACCAGTATAATTTTTAAGTAGTAATCTTTTACAAATGCTATAATGCAGCCCGTGACAAAACTGAGCAGTATGAGCTTGTTTGACGAGCCTGCAAGGTTTTTAGCAAAGCCAAATTGCGCGGCAAACAATAGCAAGCCAAAGAAAACAAGCAGTAAAAAATCGTACTTTCCTTTGGCAAAATACTGGCGTTGGTGCAACCAGCCAATCTCAGTTAAATAATGCAATGGCCCTAGTATAGCGTAAGAGAACAAAAACAGCTCAAACGGAATGAAAAACGCTATAATGCACGACAATATCATTAACCCGATATTGGCGTAGTCTATGGTGTATGTTTTGTTCATATTCGCAAATCTATGCAAAAAGTTTCTTGTTAGGGCTTTGCCAGTAATTTTAGCACCTTATCAGGGTAATCAGAAATTATGCCATCTACCCCCATTTCGGCAACGCGGCGAATATCGCGGTCTTCGTTCACTGTCCATGGAATAACTTTCATGCCCTGCTTGTGTAATTTATCTACCACATCTTTATCTATTA
>JBIPNX010000105.1:0-6707 GCA_044378145.1 Flavobacteriales bacterium
TTTTGGCCTTCTAAATCCGCTACCCGGCGTATACCTATATTCCATAAATCAAGAGCACAAGCCTTACCAATTGATGGAATGGTTTGCAGCTCTTTAAGTACTTTCTCTTTATTGTCTGCCATTATTAAAACCCCTCTCTTTTAGGAGAGGGGTTTTGGGTGAGGTAAATTACCTGCTTATCACCAATTTTTTAAACGCCTGTCCTTTGGCGGTATTTAATACTAATGAATAAACACCTACAGGTAAATGGGCAGGTATGGCAAAAGTTGTGCCTTGCAGATTTTCAGCATGCACCATTTGGCCTACACTATTATATAGCTGTATACCTGTTACCGGTGTCAGGCTATTAATGGTAACCAAATCGTTTGCTGGGTTAGGCATTATCTTAATTAACGATTCCAGCGGAATCTCAGCTACACCCGTTGGTTGAACAATTACGTCTATACAAAAGGTGTCGGGTGGACAAGCTACACCGTTAGGGTCTATTACAGTTACGTATAAGCAGACAAAGTAAATAGCCGGCGCAGGATAAAGATGAATAGGATTGGTAAGAGTTGAAGTGTTAAGGGGGCCCGAACCCGGGTCGCCAAAATCCCAACTAAACGACATTGTATACCCTACATTTACTGTTGATGTATTATTAAAGTTGATTTGTAGTCCTGGCCCTTGGGTGTAAGTAAAGCCTGGTACTAATCCTGAACCTGCACATGAGTTGGGGCATGCTCTGGTTAATAAGCAAACATTGTCAACCCTAACATCTGTACCCAAATTGCCAATTGTTTGGTTAACAATAACCAAGGTGTTAAAATTACCTGTAGCTGTAAATGTAGGTGGGCATTGTGTTATAGGTGTAAAACCATTGTTTCCGTTAATAACATCAATAATTTGAGCCTGCGAAGCAGTAAATGCACCACTCAACAACTGAGTAGATGTAACGCTACCATTAGTAACCGCAATAACTAATTTGGTGTTAAATAATGCCCCAACAAACGGAAATTCAACACAATAGCAAAGGTCGTAGCAACTGTCTTGTTTAATTATTACCGGCTGGCTAACTCCAACATCGCTATTATTTGTAGCTTGTAGTGCCAAAAAATTATTTAAGCAGCCATTGGTAGCAGTTAATGTGGTGGCTGTGGCTGTGTTACCATATTGGCTCCAGCCTGTTAGGCCCGATGCAAATGCAGGGTTTGTAGTAACTACGTTGCCCGGGCAGGCCTGGCCAAAACTGTTAATGCTAAACGCGAATAGCGCGACCGTGAGTGTAAGTAGAAGTTTATTCATGAGCGATATAGTTAGGTATTTTGGTAAACTTACGAAAAACCATTCTTGTACGGCTCCAATGAAATTAAATATTTACAGGAAACTTTATTGTTTAAACAAGTATGTAGATACACCCTAAAAATTACCAACAGGTGCGGTTAACAACTCGGGGGTGGTGCTGTAACCCGGGCTTGATTCTGTCGTATCTTTAGGTTATAGACGAGATACTATGTTTTTGAAGACAAACGACAGCCCCGAGTTGGAAATATATACACTGGATACTGAGAGTATTGCAGCTAAAGTGCCTTTGTTTGAGAACCCTGTTTCGGCAGGTTTTCCTAATGTGGCTGAGAATGCCGTAGAGGCAGAGCTTGACCTGAATACCTTTTTGGTTAAGCACCCCGATACTACCTTTTGCGTTAGGGTTAAAGGCCAATCGATGATAAATGCCGGCATTAACAGCGGCGATATGCTTATTGTAGACCGTGCAGGCCAGCCGCAGAACAACTCCATTGTTATTGCCATGGTAGATGGCGACTTTACCGTAAAACGCATTACCAAGGCCGACGGCAAACTGTTCCTTATGCCGGAAAACGACAGCTATAAACCCCTGCAAATAACTGATAACATGAAGTTTGAGGTTTGGGGTGTAGTATTATATATTATTAAGAAGGCATAATCTAGGACTAGGTTTTAGGTGCTAGGGGTTAGTTAATTCGCCCACCTATAAATTACCGTTTAAACATTTCCATTTTTTCATCTTATTAGCAGTACTGGCAAGCTTAACAGTTAAATAGCGAGCTATAAACGCCACTGTATGAGGTTTTTATGATGGGTGTAAATGCCTTAGAAAATTAGAGGAGTATTTCCCTACGTTATATTTTCATCAATATGATACATAGCACTGTAAATTTCATCTAACTTTACATAATCTATATAAGTTAGAGAATGGAAACTTTTTCAGGTGCCCTAAAGTTTGTATTGCCAATGTTTATTTTTCTTATGTTAATTGAACTAATAGTGGCAAAATTCAAAAACAAAGAGGTAATAAAGAGCATGGATGCTGTTTCTAGCTTAAGTTCTGGTATTACTAATGTGCTTAAACAAATACTTGGTCTTACTATTTATATTTTTACCTACGACTTTTTGTTAAAACACTTTGCATTATTTAAAATTGAATCTACTGCCTTGCAATATATTATTGGCTTTATATGCATTGATTTTTATGCATACTGGTCGCATAGATGGGCCCATAGGTATAATATTTTATGGAACAGGCACTTGATACACCATAGTAGTGAAGAATATAACTTACCGGTAGCTTTGCGCCAAACCATATCAGACTTTATTCAAGTTTACACCTTTCTACTGCTTCCCGCTGCAATTTTTAGTATCTCGGGAGAGGTTTTAACAATATTAGCTGTTGTAATGCTTTTTGGTGGCTTTTGGTACCATACCCAGCTTATTGGCAAACTGGGCTTTTTAGAAAAATTTATTGTAACCCCCTCTCACCATCGAATACACCATGCTATAAACCCCATTTATATTGATAAAAATTTTGGTGGTATATTGATAATTTGGGATAAGCTGTTTGGCACCTTTCAAGAGGAATTACCTGATGAGAAACCGGTTTATGGTCTTACAAGACCGGTAAATACCTGGAATCCTATTAAAATTAATTTTTTGCACTTTTCATTACTCTTTAAAGATGCTTGGCAAACAAAAAATATTGGCGATAAGTTTCGCATTTGGTTTATGCCCACAGGCTGGAGGCCGGCAGATGTTGTCGAAAAGTACCCTGTAGATTCTATAAAAAACGTATACAAGCAAAAAAAATATATGCCAACTGCCAGCAAATATTTAAAAGTATGGGCTTGGGTTCAATTGGTTACTACATTTTTGTTGATGATGTTTATGGTGCTTCAGATAGCCGAAATTTCTAAAACAGCCGTCTTTGTTTATGCCGCATTTATTTTTCTATCAGTATACAGCTACACATCATTAATGGATAGAGACAGGTATGCTTGGCTTTTTGAATTATTACGGCTGCTATTTGCTTTGGCTATTATTAGTTTTTACAATGGTTGGTTTACCCTTAACAATTTTGCACCCCAGGCAACCTTAATCCTTTTAGTATATTTTGTTTTTTCAACATTAGTAAGCTTAGCTTTTGATTATTTTGAATTTAAAACGGATACTAATATCGTTGAGGCTAGCTTTTAGGACATAAAACAATAAAGTTGTCTGTTTTGGTCAGTTTGTTATGTTTATACCGCAAAAATCTCCGCTAAAAAGCCTATTTTTGCAATTCCTGATAAAAATTTTTAGGGTAGGCTTTGTAATTAACAAAAAGTTGTTAACTTTGCAGCCCCTTAATTAGGGCCTAATACAATTTTATTATGTACGCAATTGTAACCATTGGTGGACACCAATATAAAGTAGAGAAAGACCAAAAGCTTTACGTAAACCGCTTAGACGCTAACGAAGGCGACTCTGTGAAGTTTGAAAACGTACTGTTGGTTGATAACGGTGGCAAGGTAACTGTAGGTGCTCCTACTGTTAGCGGCGCTTCTGTTTCTGCTACTGTTTTAAACCACGATAAAGCTGATAAAGTGATTGTTTTCAAAAAGAAACGCCGTAAAGGCTATCAAAAATGGAACGGCCACCGCCAGTCTATATCAAAAATCCAAATTGTAGGTATTAACGCATAACGCATTTAATTTTTTATAACCCATGGCACATAAGAAAGGCGTCGGTAGTTCTAAAAACGGTCGCGAATCACATAGCAAACGCTTAGGCGTTAAAATATACGGAGGTCAGGCAGCTATCTCTGGTAACATTATTGTACGTCAGCGTGGTACAAAACACCACCCGGGTGTTAACGTAGGTATTGGTAAAGACCACACCTTGTTTGCCCTTGTAGACGGTACTGTAGAGTTCCGCAAAAAAGCTGAAGGTAAATCGTTTGTATCGGTTGTTCCTTTCCCTGAAGCTCAGGCATAAGACATTCTAATTTTTTATTTTTTCTCCCATCCTTGCAAAAGGGTGGGAGTTTTTTTTTGCTCCTGCCCCAATTAAAAAGCCCCAAACCGTTAAGAATGGGGCTTTAAAGCAGTAGTGGAAACCTATAACCACTAATACTTTAATATCTAACAGTACATTAAACTAGTTTGTTGGAAAAGGGCTTAATTTACTTTATCACCTCTCAGGGTGTGGAAACGTTTGCATACTTCTGCCAAATAAACACTACTGCTTTTTATTATATAGTCCGGCGGCAATACCGCCAATCATTGCAAAATACAAGACATTCTAATTTTTTATTTTTTCTCCCATCCTTGCAAAAGGGTGGGAGTTTTTTTTGCCCCTGCCCCAATAAAAAGCTTCGTCCGGTTAAGGACAGGGCTATAACAATAACGTAAACCTACTAAAACGCTATTGCTTTTTATTATATAGTCCGGCGGCAATACCGCCAATCATTGCAAAATACATTGAGCTGTTTAAAGGGCTTCCACTAATAGAACAGCCATTTTCGCAACCTTGAAAATACCAATACAGGTAACCAACCACTGCCCCAATGGCAATGCCTATTACATACTGCTTTTTATCTTTCCAAAGCTTTTTAACCACCTTATTTGATTTTAGAATTTAGCACATTCCATGGGCCGCCATTATAGGCTTCTATACCGTTTTGCTTTAAAATACCGGCAGCCATACCACTGCGGGCACCGCTACGGCAACAGGTAATAATTGGTTTACCTGTTTTTTTAAGCTTTGCTACCTGGTTGGCAATCTTATCTACCGGAATATTTTGGGCGCCTTTAATATGGCCTCCGCTAAACTCACCCGGCGAACGCACATCAATTATTAGTGCCCCCTGTTGCGCAAGTGCCTTAAAGTCAGTACCCGGGCCAAATAGTTTTTTAAATATGCTAAACATGGGCGTTTATTTTTACAAAATACACATCAGATATACCTCCGCCATTGTAGGCCTCAATACCATTTTGGGTAAGCCACATAGCTGCCTGTGCGCTGCGTGCGCCACTACGGCAATAGCATACTATTGGAGTTGCCATTTCTTTTACCTCGTCTAAGCGAAAAGGGATTTCATTTAGCGGAATGTTTACCGCGCCTTCTATCATTCCTGCAGCGCACTCTTCTGGTGAGCGTACGTCTAAAAATGTAGTTTCAGGGTTTCTAATTAATTCTTTAATGTCCATACGTAATTTTTAAGCAAAAGTATGGACCACCAGTAACCTACACAGTGACGAATGTTACACTACTCAAATAAAGCAGGTTGAAGCTCAATAGCATTGCGCCCCAGCGCAACAAGGCCCTTATTTTCCATTTGCTTTAGCAGCCGCGAAACCGCCTCGCGGGTAGAACCCAGCTCTACCGCTATTTGCTGGTGGGTAGTTTCTATACGTTTGGTTT
The DNA here is from genome assembly GCA_044378145.1 of Flavobacteriales bacterium. Lineage (GTDB taxonomy): Bacteria > Bacteroidota > Bacteroidia > CAMBQF01 > CAMBQF01 > CAMBQF01. The sequence goes on from JBIPNX010000105.1 coordinate 5,695, forward strand.
TTAGCGCCACCGACTGCTTTTTTAAATACTCGGCAATACGTTGGTCAAGTTTAGAAAAGGCAATACTGTCCAGTGTTTGCAATAACTCGTCAAACCTTGCCTGGTAAGTATTCAGCATAAATATATTCCAGCTTTTGTAGCGGCCAGCCCACTCTTCTATAAGGTTAACAGGCAGGGCTAAAAACTCACAATCCTCTTCGGCTACAGCCTTTACCTCGCTTGGTTTATTACCCATGCAACAGGTTAACGAAAGCGCGCAGGTTTGCCCCATGCTCAGGTGGTATAAATACACTTCGCTCCCATTGGGCTCAACACGCATAATTTTTATAGACCCAAATACTATAAGCGGAACAAAGCGAATAGCACTGCCGGGTTCAATAATTACATCGCCCGCCCTGCATGTGCGCAGTTGTGCTTTTGCCACTATTTCTTCAATGAGGCCATCTTCAGCAAAAGCAGGGAAACGGCGTTTTAATACCTCTTCTATCAACATGTTACAAATATAGTATTAAAAGGAAATAAGAACTAGTTAACCTTGTCGCCCCGCAGGGTGCGGAAACGTTTGCGGGCTTCTACCACATATACACTACCGGGAAAATCGGTCATTAACTTTTGGTAGGCATCCATCGCCTTGGTATTATCGCCCAGGTTAAACTGGTAAATAGATGCAAGCTTAAACAGCGAGTCGTCGCCCAACAGCTCTTCGGAGTACTTGGTTACCACCTCGTTGTAAAAGTCGGCAGCCTTGGCAAAGTTTCCTGTACGATACGCTATGTTGGCTTTACTGTAGATAATATCGTCGGCCAGGTCGTTATCGGGAAAAACAAAGGCAATGCTATCCAGCACCTTTTGCGAATCATCAAAACGGTTTTGGAAGTACAGCAAATCTGCCCTGGAGAACATCTCCAGCGGGGTGGTTAACGAGTCGGAACCAATGTTAGACGATATAAACAGCGACAAATCCATTGCATCGTTAGATATAAACTTGGCCGTAGCCGCCTTTAGCACATCCA